>NZ_AJKQ01000026.1:0-181389 GCF_000257455.1 Streptococcus oralis SK610 | reverse complement strand
GACTGGCGAAGGGAAATGTGAAAAGGTTTTTTTCGTATGTCGAAATGAACGGTCTAATCTTGTAAGCTAAACTCTAATTCTTGATTGTAATTGGAGTTTTTTTGTTTATATAAGCTGGATGAAGGCGATACAAAGCATTTAGGTAGGTCTCCTTGAATGCCCCACTTTTCTTTAAAAAAAGGAGTTTTTTATGTTGAAAAAATGGCAATTAAAAGATGTTATCTTACTTGCTTTCTTGTCTATCTTTTTTGGTGGCGTTTTTGTGGGATCTGGCTATCTGTTTGATATCCTCACTCTGATTTTAGCCCCTCTTGGCTTGCAGGCCTTTGCCAATGAAATCCTCTTTGGTCTCTGGTGTATGGCTGCGCCCATTGCTGCCATCTTTGTTCCAAGAGTGGGAAGCGCAACGATTGGAGAAGTGCTCGCTGCGCTTGCTGAAGTCCTTTATGGTAGTCAATTCGGTCTAGGTGCCCTTTTGTCTGGCTTGGTTCAAGGGTTGGGAAGTGAACTTGGTTTTATCGTAACCAAGAATCGCTATGAAAGTTGGCTCTCTCTAACTGCTAATAGTATTGGGATTACGCTTGTTAGTTTTGTCTATGAATACATTAAGTTAGGTTACTACGCCTTCTCCCTTCCTTTTGTCCTTTCCTTGCTGGTGGTGCGCTTTATTTCTGTCTTTTTCTTCTGTACCATCTTGGTTCGTGCCATTGTCAAACTTTATCATCAGTTTGCAGCTGGGGGCAAGGCATAGATGGGGCTGGAACTACGAGCGATTCAGTCCCCAATCTTCTCTGAGCCTCTTGATTTTACTTTTCATGCGGAAGCCTTCACCTTGTTAGTTGGGAGCAGTGGTTCAGGAAAATCCAGCCTCTTTCAAGTCATTGCCCAAGTCAGTTCTCTTCCCTATAGCGGTCAAGTCCTGATAAATGGGAGTGAGGTCAGTCAGCTTTCTATCATCGAACGTGTCCAGACGGTTGGCATTCTCTTTCAAAATCCCAATCATCAATTTACCATGGAGAACTTGTTTGAGGAGCTGATTTTTACCCTGGAGAATATCGGCCATCCTGTTCAAGAGATTGATTCTAAAATAGCAGAGGTGGTCCAGCAATGTCGCTGTAAGGCAATCTTGCACCGTCCCATCCATCACCTATCAGGTGGGGAAAAGCAAAAGGCTGCGCTAGCTGTTCTCTTTGCCATGAATCCTAGAGTCTATCTCTTGGATGAGCCCTTCGCTTCCATTGACCGCAAGAGCAGAATCGAGATATTGGAGATTCTAAAAGAGTTGGCTCTTGATGGGAAGACAGTCATCCTGTGTGACCATGATTTAACAGACTATGAAGCCTATATCAACCATATGGTGGAGCTAATAGACGGTCAACTAATGGAAATAAATCAAATCCCTTCCTCTGAGATGACACTGGTTGCTTCGAAGGAAGTTGCTTCTAGCCAAGAACTATTTCATATAGATAGTGTGACTTGTGAGCTGGATCATCGCCCCCTCTTTTCAATTGCGGATTTTACTTTCTACCAAGGAATTTCCTGTATCTTGGGTGACAATGGTGTCGGGAAATCAACCCTCTTTCGCTCCATTCTTCAATTTCAAAAGTATAAAGGACGCATTACTTGGAAGGGGACAGTTCTGAAAAAGAAAAAGAGTGTGTATCGTGACTTGACGGGTGTTGTTCAGGAAGCTGAGAAGCAATTTATCCGAGTCAGTCTGAAAGAGGAACTGCAATTAGATAGTCCAGACTCGGAAAGAAATCAGCGGATTCTCCAAGCTTTACGATATTTTAATCTGGAGCAGGCGCTTGATAAGAGTCCCTATCAATTAAGTGGTGGACAGCAAAAGATTCTTCAGCTATTGACCATCTTGACCAGCAAGGCGTCTGTGATTTTGCTAGATGAACCATTTGCTGGTTTGGATGATAGAGCTTGCCATTATTTTTGCCAGTGGATTGTGGAGGACAGAAATCAAGGAAGAAGTTTTTTGATTATTAGCCATCGTTTAGATCCCTTAATCTCTGTGGTTGATTATTGGATTGAGATGACTAGTGAGGGGCTCAGTCATCTCCAAGACGTGATCATCAGCAAACCTCTCCCCTCTCTGAACAATGATACTCTAGGGGAGGTGAGGTAGTATGATCAAAGTAGCAACCAAGACACCAGTTATCAGCCTCTTCTTTCTAATTTTATCCTTGGAAACATCTTTCATTCCTTCGATTGCTCTGAATCTTTCTGTAGTCACATTTTGCATCCTCTTTATGCTCTATTATCGTCGATTTAAAATGTTGGCTTGGATGATTGTGCTCGCCATCTTACCATCTTTGGCCAACTACTGGGCAGTTCAGTTACATGGGGATACTTCGCAGGCAGTGATACTTGGGACGAGGGCTTTTGTGACGGTTTGTATCGGCCTTGTCTTTGTTTCCAGTATTTCCTTAAAAGAGCTTCTCTTGTACTTGGCTCAAAAGGGGTTATCACGGTCTTGGGCCTATGCCTTAATTGTGGTATTCAATGCCTTTCCCCTCATTCAACAAGAAATCAAGTCCCTCAAGGAAGCGTGCTTATTGCGTGGCCAAAAATTGCATGTTTGGTCGCCCTTGATTTACAGCAAGGTTCTGATGACGGTTTTTAGATGGCGCCATCTTTACCTGAGAGCTTTGTCTGCACATGGATATGACGAACATGCACAGGTGGAGAATCGCTATCGGATTTTTTATATTCCTCAAAGGACAACATTGATCTACCTACTTTTCTTTTTATTGCTTCAAACCAGTTTATTTCTATAAAGGAGTTATTATGGAATTCACAGATATTGCGATGGAATTATCCAAGGAAGCTTGGCAGGCTTCCTTTCAGCATCCCTTTGTTCTACAGTTACAAGATGGAACGTTAGAACCTTCCATCTTCCGCTATTACCTGATTCAGGATGCCTACTACCTGAAGTCCTTCTCAGAAGCCTATCACCTCTTGGCTGATAAGACTTCCAACGAGGAGATGAAAAGACTCTTGAAACAAAATGCTCAAAGTCTAGTGGAGGGTGAGTTGTTTATCCGCCAACAATTTTTCAAGGAATTAAGAATCAGCGACCAGGAAATGGAGCAACATCCAATCGCTCCAACCTGTTATCATTACATTTCTCATATTTATCGTCAGTTTGCAGAGCCAAACTTGGGCATTGCTTTTGCTAGTTTGCTCCCATGTCCTTGGTTATACCATGATTTAGGCAAGGCACTTAATCGCAAACCATCCCCGAATCCTCTTTATCAACAGTGGATTGAGACCTATATCACCGATGAGTTAGAACAGCAGATTAAAGAAGAAGAAGCCCTGGTCAATCAACTCTATCGCGAAAGCAACGAGACGGACAAACAAAAAATGCTAGAGGCCTTCCACCGAAGTGTCCACATGGAAGCCAAGTTTTGGGAGATGGCTTACCAACATCAAACCTGGACGAGTGATTTGCAGTCCTTAGAAACAGAGAAGAAATAAAAAATGAGAAACCACCAACTACAAGTTCACAAATTAACCATTTTATCCATGATGATTGCTCTTGACGTAGTTCTTACACCCATCTTTCGAATTGAAGGGATGGCACCGATGTCCAGTGTAGTCAATATCCTAGCAGGGATCTTGATGGGACCTGTTTATGCCTTGATCATGGCTACAGCCACAGCCTTTATCCGTATGTCAACTCAGGGTATTCCCCCTTTGGCCCTAACAGGAGCTACTTTTGGAGCCCTCCTTGCAGGTCTCTTTTATAAGTATGGTCGGAAATTTCACTATTCTGCCCTAGGAGAAATCTTGGGAACAGGGATTATCGGTTCCATTGTTTCCTATCCTGTTATGGTTCTCTTTACGGGATCTGCGGCGAAGCTCAGTTGGTTTATCTACACTCCTCGATTTTTCGGAGCAACCTTGATTGGTACAGCGATTTCCTTTATTGCCTTTCGATTTTTAATCAAGCAGGAATTCTTTAAAAAAGTGCAGGGATATTTCTTTGGAGAAAGGATAGAATGATGCAGAAATTGATAAATCCTTTCCCTCTGGCAACCAGTTCCTTGATTCACTGCATCACCAATGAGATTTCTTGTGAGATGCTGGCTAATGGGATTTTAGCTCTGGGATGCAAACCTGTCATGGCAGATGATCCCCGTGAGGTCCTTGATTTTACCAAACAAAGCCAAGCTCTCTTTATCAATCTGGGGCATTTGTCTGCTGAGAAGGAGAAAGCAATCCGTATGGCAGCTTCTTATGCAAACCAAGCTTGTCTCCCAATAGTAGTAGATGCGGTTGGTGTATCAGCGTCATCCATTCGTAAGAATCTAGTCAGAGAACTTTTAGAATACAAGCCCACAGTCCTTAAAGGAAATATGTCGGAAATCCGAAGTCTTGTTGGCTTAAAACACCACGGAGTCGGGGTAGATGCTAGTGCTAAAGACCAAGAAACTGAAGATTTGCTTCAAGTCTTGAAAGACTGGTGTCAGACCTATCCTGGTATGTCGTTCCTAGTAACTGGCCCCAAGGATCTCATCGTTTCGGAGAACCAGGTTGCAATATTGGGAAATGGTTGTGACGAATTGGACTGGATAACAGGGACAGGAGACCTGGTTGGTGCCTTGACAGCCGTTTTTCTCAGCCAAGGAAAGACTGCATTTGAAGCTTCTTGCCTAGCGGTCTCTTATCTCAATATCGGTGCTGAGAGAATTCTTGTCCAAGGAATGGGATTGGAAGAGTTTCGCTTTCAAACTCTCAATCAGCTCTCTCTTCTAAAAAGAGATAAAAATTGGCTAGAAGCCATCAAAGGAGACTTTTATGAATAGAGAAGCACTTAGACTATATCTGGTAACCAATCGCTACCAAGATTCCTTGGAAAACTTTCTTGAAAAAGTGGAGACAGCCTGCCGTTCAGGTGTTACCATGATCCAGCTACGAGAAAAAAATCTCACAACCAATCAATACTATCAACTGGCAAAACAAGTCAAGGAAATAACAGATGCGTATCAGGTACCCTTGATTATCGATGATCGGTTGGATATCTGTCTTGCAGTCGATGCTGCTGGGTTGCATATTGGCGACGATGAACTACCAGTTTCGGTTGCCCGTCAAGTCTTGGGACCTGACAAAATCCTCGGTGTCACAGCTAAAACAGTAGAAAGAGCCCTCGAGGCAGAAGAAGGAGGTGCGGATTACTTGGGAACAGGAGCCATTTTCCCGACTACAACCAAGGAAAATGCGCCTATCACCCTGATTTCAACCTTGAAAACCATTTGCCAAACGGTCGCCATTCCAGTAGTTGCTATTGGAGGCTTGACGTCAGAGAACATTGACCAACTTGCTGCAACTGGTATAGCTGGGGTCGCTGTCGTCAGAGATCTGATGCAGGCAAAAGATATTGAGGCAAAAGCGCAAGCCTTTTTAACAAAGCTAGATGACATTGTTTCCTAATCAAAAACTCTCTAATTCCCTTAAAGTAGGAACTAGAGAGTTTTTTCTTAATCTTTAAAGCTTGTATGGTTGACTGGGCCAGAACCATGACCGAGTTGAGGAGCGTCTTGGATGGCTTTTGTGATAAAGGCCTTGGCCTTATC
This sequence comes from Streptococcus oralis SK610, assembly GCF_000257455.1. Taxonomy (GTDB): domain Bacteria; phylum Bacillota; class Bacilli; order Lactobacillales; family Streptococcaceae; genus Streptococcus; species Streptococcus oralis_CB. The sequence continues at coordinate 175,798 of NZ_AJKQ01000026.1, read as the reverse complement.
AACTGCCTGGTAAAGACTTCTGCCCTTGGCTAGTTCAGCCGTAATCACAGCAGCAAAGGTACATCCAGTACCATGGGTGTGACAAGTTTGAATTCGTGGACTTTCCCAGACAAATTGTTCATCCTTGGTAAAGAGGAAATCCTTGGCACCACCTTCAAGATGGCCACCTTTGATAACAACGGACTGAGGACCAAATTCTTTTATAATCAGGCGACCAGCACGCTGCATGTCTTCGGGGTCATGGATTGAAAAACCAACAATCTCTTCTGCCTCAGGAAGATTGGGCGTGATAATGGTAGCAAGGGGAAGCAGATTTGTTTTTAGGTAGTCTCTGGCACTAGAATCAATCAGGGTGTCCCCACTCGTAGCGACCATAACAGGGTCAAGAACATAGGGACAGTCCAGCTTTTTAAGATAGGGTTGGATGATCTCCATGATCTCAGTAGTTGCCAACATCCCTGTTTTTACAGCCTGAGGCTTGATATCCGAAAAGACACTATCCAATTGAGCTTCCAGCATTTGGTTGGAGACGTGCTCGATTAATTGAACGCCTCTGGTATTTTGAGCGACAAGACTGGTCACAACGGCCATTCCATAGACATCTCTAGCTTGGAATGACTTTAAATCAGCCATAATGCCAGCACCGCCACTAGGGTCAGTCCCTGCAATGGTTAGAGCAACGGGTAAATAAGTCATCTAAAACCTCCCAACCAACTGAAGTTTGTATTCTTAAGAACAAGCTAGTCTGTTTCAGGAAAGCAATAGAAGACCAGCTAGTCCTCATTATCATTTCCACTTCCATCAGCTAGCATTACCTAGATTGAGTCAAAGGGATCTAACAGTCGTTAATCTCAGCTTTACGCACCCCTAGTGGTTGTTTTCTTTTTTCTTCAGTATAGCATATTTTTATAGTTTATATAGTAAAATTTGACTGCAAATCTCTCGTTACATGATTGGAATTCTATTTTTCGAAAAAATAATAAAAATTATAGTTGACAAATGTAGATTTTCGCGGTATACTAATAACTGTAATTGACAAATGTAGATTTAGGAGGTGTGATTATGCAGATTTCAGATGCAGAATGGCAGGTCATGAAGATTATTTGGATGCAGGGGGAGCAGACCAGTACGGATTTGATCAGGGTTCTGGCGGAACGGTTTGACTGGTCCAAGTCCACGGTTCAGACTCTTTTGGCTCGTCTGGTTGAGAAAGAGTGTTTAACTCGGAAAAAAGAGGGCAAGTCCTTTATTTATTCAGCCCTTTTAACTTTGGACCAAAGTCGGGATTTACTTGTCCAAGATATCAAGGACAAGGTTTGTTCTCGTAGGATTAAGAACTTGTTGGCTGATTTGATTGCTGAATGTGATTTTACTCTGGCTGACTTGGAAGGCTTGGAAGAAGTGATTTCTAAGAAGAAATCAAGCGCTGTAACAGAAGTAAGATGTAATTGTATGTAAAGGAGACGCTATGTTAAATCTATTTGTATCTATTGTTGTTTTAGGAATGATTGCTTTTATCCTCTTTTGGTTTTTCAAAAAACCGCAAGAAGATGCTAAGAGAGCTCAGCAAAAGAATGGCTATCAAGAAATTCGAGTGGAGGTCATGGGAGGATATACTCCAGAAACCATTATCCTCAAAAAATCGCAACCTGCTCGCATTATTTTTGATCGAAAAGATCCTTCACCTTGCTTGGATCAAATCGTTTTTCCAGACTTTGGAGTGCATGCAGATCTGCCTATGGGAGACCAATATGTGGTTGAAATCACACCTGAAGAAGCAGGTGAGTATGGTTTCTCTTGTGGCATGAATATGATGCACGGTAAGATGATTGTAGAATAGGAGAATATTATGACTGAAATTGTAAAAGCAAGTCTTGAAAATGGTGTTCAAAAAATCCGTATCACGGCAGACAAAGGCTACCATCCAGCCCACATTCAACTGCAAAAAGGGATTCCTGCTGAGATTACCTTTCATCGTGTGACACCATCAAACTGTTATAAAGAAGTTCTCTTCGAAGAAGAAGGGATCCTAGAACCAATCGGCGTAGATGAGGAGAAAGTCATTCGCTTTACTCCTCAAGAATTGGGTGAGCATGAATTTTCATGTGGCATGAAGATGCAAAAGGGGAGTTATACCGTAGTTGAGAAGACTCGAAAATCTCTATCACTTTTACAACGTTTTTGGATTACTAGTGTCTTTACTGTGCCTCTTGTGATTCTTATGATTGGGATGTCTACAGGAGGAATTAGTCACCAAGTCATGCGTTGGGGCACCTTTTTAGCCACAACTCCCATTATGCTGGTAGCTGGAGTTCCATATATCAGAAGCGCCTGGGCTAGTTTTAAAAAGCACAATTCCAACATGGATACCTTGGTTGCTCTGGGAACCCTAGTGGCCTATTTCTATAGCTTAGTTGCCCTCTTCACTGGTCTGCCCGTTTACTTTGAAAGTGCTGCATTTATCCTCTTCTTCATTCTTTTGGGAGCAGTTTTTGAGGAAAAAATGCGAAAAAATACTTCGCAGGCAGTCGAAAAATTATTAGACCTACAAGCAAAAACAGCAGAGGTTTTGCGTGATGATGTTTATGTTCAAATACCTCTAGAACAAGTCAAAGTTGGGGATCTCATTCGCGTTCGACCAGGTGAAAAAATTGCCGTTGATGGTATTGTTTTAGAAGGTGAAACTAGTATTGATGAGTCAATGGTGACTGGGGAAAGTATTCCAGTAGATAAGTCTGCCGGTGATACTGTCATTGGTTCAACCATCAATAATAGTGGTACGATCATCTTTAGAGCTGAAAAAGTTGGTTCTGAGACTATGTTGGCTCAGATTGTGGACTTTGTGAAGAAAGCGCAAACGAGTCGTGCTCCTATTCAAGATTTGACCGACAAGATTTCTGGGATTTTTGTACCAGCAGTTGTCATTTTAGGACTTCTTACTTTTTGGGTCTGGTTTGTTTTACTTGGAGATAGCTTTGTGACTTCTCTTCTTTATGGAGTAGCAGTTTTGATAATTGCCTGTCCTTGTGCACTAGGACTCGCGACACCGACAGCACTCATGGTTGGAACAGGACGAAGTGCCAAGATGGGGGTTCTTCTCAAAAATGGTACAGTTCTACAGGAAATCCAAAAAGTCCAAACGGTTGTTTTTGATAAGACAGGAACCTTGACCGAAGGGAAGCCAGTAGTGACAGATGTTGTCGGAGATGAAGGAGAAGTGATCAGCTTGGCTGCTTCACTGGAAGATGTATCTCAACACCCGCTAGCTCAAGCTATTGTTAATCGTGCATCTGAACTAGGAATTAGCCTTTACCCAGTGGAAAACTTCCAAGCCTTGCATGGAAAAGGTGTGACTGGGATTATTAATGGTAAACAAGTCTTGCTGGGGAATGCTAAGCTCTTAGCTGACCTTGCTATTCCACATGATTATCAAGAACGATTTGATTTGCTTGAGAAAGAAGCAAAAACAGTTGTCTTCCTATCCGTGGATGGTCAGTTAAAAGGCTTAATTGCCTTGCAGGATGTCCCTAAGGAAAATGCTCGAGAAGCTATTGCTAAATTGAAAAAACGTGGTCTTAGAACGGTCATGCTTACCGGAGATAATGCTGGAGTAGCGCATGCGATTGCAGAGCAAATTGGAATTGAAGAAGTGATTGCAAATGTCTTGCCAGAGGAAAAGGCACATGAAATTCACAAGCTTCAAAAGAATGGTAAACTTGCCTTTGTTGGAGATGGCATCAATGATGCGCCAGCCCTCAGTGTAGCGGATGTCGGAATTGCCATGGGCTCTGGGACAGATATTGCCATTGAATCCGCAGATCTTGTCCTTACAACCAACAATTTACTAGGATTGGCACGTGCTTTTGATATGAGTAAGAAGACCTTTAATCGTATTCTACTCAATCTTTTCTGGGCTTCTATCTATAACCTCATTGGTATTCCGATTGCAGCAGGAGTTTTTTCAGGAATTGGTCTCGTTCTCAATCCAGAACTGGCTGGTCTAGCCATGGCCTTTAGTTCTGTATCTGTTTTGATTAGTTCACTCATGCTCAATGTTACTAAGATAGACTAAAAAGCGGGCTTGCTCGCTTTTTATACTCTTCGAAAATCTATTCAAACCACGTCAACTTTATCTTCAAACTCAAATCTGTGTTTTGAGCAACTTGTGGCTAGTTTCCTAGTGTGCTCTTTAATTTTCATTGAGTATTATAAAACAGTTCTAAAAAACGCTTTCGAACTGTACTGTAATAGAGAATAAAAACTTCTGAGCACATTCTTAGGAGACCCAAAACAAATGTGGTAAAGTAGTAGAGTAAAAATTTGCTGAAACGTTTCCAATTAGTATATGAAAACGGATTTATCAAGTTTTAAAAATATTTGAAGGAGAGTTATCATTATGACTCAAGGGAAAATTACTGCATCTGCAGCAATGCTCAACGTATTGAAAACATGGGGCGTAGACACAATCTACGGTATCCCATCAGGAACACTCAGCTCATTGATGGACGCTTTGGCTGAAGACAAAGATATCCGCTTCTTGCAAGTTCGCCACGAAGAAACAGGTGCTCTTGCTGCGGTTATGCAAGCTAAATTCGGTGGCTCAATCGGGGTTGCAGTTGGTTCAGGTGGTCCAGGTGCGACTCACTTGATTAACGGTGTTTACGATGCAGCTATGGATAACACTCCATTCCTTGCTATTCTTGGATCACGTCCAGTTAACGAACTCAACATGGATGCCTTCCAAGAATTGAACCAAAACCCAATGTACAACGGTATCGCTGTTTACAACAAACGTGTAGCTTACGCTGAACAACTGCCAAAAGTTATTGACGAAGCTTGCCGTGCTGCAGTTTCTAAAAAAGGCCCAGCTGTTGTTGAAATCCCAGTAAACTTTGGTTTCCAAGAAATCGATGAAAACTCATACTACGGTTCAGGTTCATACGAACGTTCATTCATCGCTCCTGCCTTGAACGAAGTTGAAATCGACAAAGCTGTTGAAATCTTGAACAATGCTGAACGTCCAGTTATCTACGCTGGTTACGGTGGTGTAAAAGCTGGTGAAGTGATTACTGAATTGTCACGTAAAATCAAAGCACCAATCATCACAACTGGTAAAAACTTTGAAGCTTTTGAGTGGAACTACGAAGGTTTGACAGGTTCTGCTTACCGTGTTGGTTGGAAACCAGCCAACGAAGTGGTCTTCGAAGCAGACACAGTTCTTTTCCTTGGTTCAAACTTCCCATTTGCTGAAGTTTACGAAGCATTTAAGAATACTGAAAAATTCATCCAAGTGGACATCGACCCCTACAAACTTGGTAAGCGCCATGCCCTTGATGCTTCTATCCTTGGAGATGCAGGTCAGGCAGCTAAAGCTATCCTTGACAAGGTAGATGCAGTTGAGTCTACTCCATGGTGGCGTGCCAATGTGAAGAACAACCAAAACTGGCGCGATTACATGAACAAACTCGAAGGTAAAACTGAGGGTGAATTGCAATTGTACCAAGTTTACAATGCTATCAATAAACATGCTGACCAAGACGCTATCTACTCAATCGACGTAGGTGACACTACTCAAACATCTACTCGTCACCTTCACATGACACCTAAGAACATGTGGCGTACATCTCCACTCTTTGCGACAATGGGTATTGCCCTTCCTGGTGGTATCGCTGCTAAGAAAGACAATCCAGATCGCCAAGTATGGAACATCATGGGTGACGGTGCATTCAACATGTGCTACCCAGACGTTATCACAAACGTTCAATACGACCTTCCAGTTATCAATGTTGTCTTCTCAAATGGTAAATATGCCTTCATCAAGGACAAATACGAAGACACAAACAAACACTTGTTTGGTTGTGACTTCCCTAATGCTGACTATGCGAAAATCGCTGAAGCTCAAGGAGCTGTTGGATTTACAGTTGACCGTATCGAAGACATCGACGCAGTCGTTGCAGAAGCTGTAAAACTCAACAAAGAAGGTAAGACAGTTGTTATCGATGCCCGCATCACTCAACACCGTCCGCTTCCAGTAGAAGTACTTGAACTCGATCCAAAACTTCACTCAGAAGAAGCTATGAAAGCCTTCAAGGAAAAATACGAAGCAGAAGAACTCGTACCATTCCGTCTCTTCTTGGAAGAAGAAGGATTGCAATCACGCGCAATCAAATAATTTCTCTCATCGAAAATCAAATGTAAACTTTGTAGATTTTATTCTTTGATTTTCTAGAGTCGAACTTGAAAAGATCGGAGCAATCCGGTCTTTTTCTGGAGGATAGTAAATGAATTTAAATCAATTAGATATTATTGTTTCAGATGTCCCTCAAGTCTGTGCTGACTTGGAGCGTATTTTGGATAAAAAGGCAGACTATGTTGATGACGGTTTTGCTCAGTTTACGATTGGCAGTCATTGTCTCATGTTGTCTCAAAATCATTTGGTTCCTTTGGAAAACTTTCAGTCAGGAATCATTCTTCATATCGAGGTTGAGGATGTAGACCAGAACTACCAACGGTTGAAAGAGCTTGGTGTCGAGATTTTACACGGACCAGCTGTAACCGATTGGGGAACGGAATCGCTACTAGTTAAAGGCCCTGCTGGTTTAGTGATTGATTTTTATCGTATGAAATAGGGCGCGTAGTCATTTGACGTTAACCTTAGCTATTTTTAAAACAGAAATTGAGAATGCGAATTATTAAAAGATCGGAGCAATCCGGTCTTTTTCTGTTTCCTCTTTCTTATCACAAGATTGTGATAGTTTACATCTTCATAACAAAAGCTTCAAAGTCTTGATTGTTTTGAAAAAAGATTATAAAATATGATTCATAAAAAATGAAAGAGGTTTTGGAAAATGTCTGAAAAACAAATGAAAATTTTGGGTTGGGTAGCGACCTTCATGTCCGTTATGATGTATGTCTCTTACTTCCCACAAATCATGAACAACTTGGCCGGTCAAAAAGGAAACTTCATCCAACCCTTAGTCGCAGCCATCAACTGTAGTCTATGGGTTTACTACGGTCTTTTCAAAAAAGAAAGAGATATTCCCCTTGCGGCTGCTAATGCACCGGGTATCGTTTTTGGCCTAGTAACGGCTATCACAGCTTTGATTTAAAAATAAGACTAGTTTCAGTCTTTTTTGTACATAAAAATAGATTCTCAAGTAAAGGAAGTCTAATGAGAGTTGAGGAAAACAGCCGTTGACAGCGAGCTATCTGAGTGCTGCTTTAGAGGTTCCTCCATAAAGTAAAAGATTATTTCGTTACTATTTTTATAAAATCTTCTCTCTACTTTATAAGATGTAAAAAAGAGTTCAATTAGACCTGGCTTTTTGCTATAATGAAGTGAGAAAAACAGACAGGAGAATAAGATGTCAGAACCATTATTTTTAAAATCAGTTATGCAAGAAAAAATCTGGGGAGGCACCAAACTTCGTGATGAGTTTGGCTACGACATTCCAAGTGAAAAAATCGGAGAATACTGGGCTATCTCAGCTCATCCAAATGGAGTTTCTAAGGTAGCCAATGGTCGCTACGAGGGGATAGATCTAGCAACTTTGTATGCGGAACACCGTGAATTGTTTGGCAACCGTCCAGAACCAGTATTTCCGCTTTTGACTAAGATTCTCGATGCCAACGACTGGCTCAGTGTCCAAGTTCACCCAGACGATGCCTATGGACTAGAGCATGAAGGCGAACTTGGAAAAACAGAATGCTGGTATATCATCGCTGCAGATGAAGGATCAGAGATTATCTATGGCCACAATGCCAAATCAAAAGAAGAACTTCGCCAGCAAATCGAAGCTAAAGACTGGGATGGTCTATTAACAAAAGTCTCTGTCAAGGCTGGTGATTTCTTCTATGTACCAAGCGGAACCATGCACGCTATTGGAGCAGGTATCTTGATTCTTGAAACCCAGCAGTCTAGCGATACCACCTATCGTGTCTATGACTTTGACCGTAAGGATGACAAGGGTAACTTGCGTGAACTTCACCTTGAAAAATCTATCGATGTTTTAAACATTGGAGAGCCTGCCAATAGCCGTCCTGTAACTATCAAAGCTGATGATTTGCGTTCAACTCTTCTGGTGTCTAATGACTTCTTCGCCGTTTACAAGTGGGAAATCACTGGAAAAGTTGACTTTGAAAAGACAGTTGACTACAGCTTGTTGAGTGTCTTAGCTGGTCAAGGTCACCTCACTGTTGATGGAAAAAACTATCCGATTCAAAAAGGGAGCCACTTTATCCTACCAAGTGATGTTGAAACTTGGACCTTGGAAGGGCAAGGTTTGGAATTGATTGTTAGCCATCCATAAAACATAAAATAAAGGGCTTGAGATTGATACTCAAGTCCTTTTTGATTACATAAATTGGGCGATAAAGACCACGATGATGATGATTGGAATGATGAAACGAAGGAGGAAAAGCCAGACTTGGAAAAGTCCTTGTTTCCATGCTCTTTCATCAAGATGCAGTTCCTCCATGGCAAGGGCCTTTTTAAAGATATAGCCAGTAAAAAGAGACAGACAGAGAGCCCCAAATGGCATGAGGAGGTTGGAAACCAAGAAGTCCATAGCATCAAAGAAGGTCTTCCCAAAAATGTGAACATCCGCCATAACACCGTAAGAAAGGGCTGAAGGAATTCCAAAGACAAAGGTCAAGATTCCTAAAATGGCACTCCACTTAGCCCGCTTGCTGTTGTCCTGATTGGTGATATTCCCCACATTGATTTCCAGCATAACGACAGAAGAAGTAACCGTCGCAAAGAGGAAGAGCAAGAGGAAAAGAATGTAGAAAATGGTTCCAAAGGGCATCTTGTCAAAGAGTTGAGGTAAGACGATAAAGAGCAAGCTAGGTCCCCCTTCAGACTGGATGTTGAAGGCTGACATAGCAGGGAAAATGGCTAAACCTGCCATGATGGATACCGAGATATTCATGGCTACGATGGAGATCCCTGACTGGACCAGATTGGTTTTTTTGTCCAAGTAAGACGCATAGGTCAGCATGGCTGTAACCCCTAGTGAGAGGGCAAAGAAAGATTGTCCCAGAGCATAGAGGAGACCAGCACTGGTCAGTTTTGAAAAGTCTGGTTTGAGGAAGTAGAGAACGCCTTCCATGGCATTTGGCAAACTGAGAGAGCGCCCAATGATCACGACAAAAATGATAAAGAGCAGGGGCATCATGACTTTCGAAGCTCTTTCGATCCCTTTTTGGACCCCACGTGATACAATAAAGATATTCAATAAGATAAAGGCAGCTTGAGCTCCTAGGGCAATGGCTGGATTTGAAATGATTGAAGTAAATAACTGAGCATAATCACCCGTTCCGCTAAGTTGGAACAATTTTCCAAACTCAATGCCTAGATAGACTAGAATCCATCCTCCAATGACACTGTAAAAGGATAGGAGGATAAAGAGGGCAAAGGCACCAATCCAACCAATAAAATTGTATTTGCTATTGTTGCCCAGTTTTCCAAAGGTTTTGATAGCGGAAACGCCAGCACTACGACCAAGGGCAAATTCAGCAAGCAGGAGCGGGAAACCGATTAAAATAGTGGAAATGAGAAAGACCAACAAAAAGCCTCCTCCGCCATTAGCAGCAGTCATATAGGGAAACTTCCAAACGGCACCAAGCCCGATGGCTGAGCCAGCAGATGCTAGAATAAAGCCTAGTTTCGATCCCCATTGTGATTTTTCTGACATAGTTGAAACTCCAATCTCGTTTTTTAAAATAAGAAAAGGCTACTTGAGTTGTCAAATAGCCTTCCCTCAATGGCTCTTTACGAGCCTTCTGTTTGATTGATAGACTTGACTATCCTATCATGTTTTCTAAGGTCTGTCAAGAAAACCATTTTCAAGTTTTCACACCTTTCTCAAAAAGTTAAAAATTTTTCGCAAAAACACTTGACTCTGACCTAAGGAGAGGGTTTATACTATCTATGTAAGGAGGAAATCATGTACCATATAAAAGAAGCTGCGCAGCTTTCAGGTGTCTCTGTCAAGACCCTGCACCACTATGACAAGATAGGACTCTTGGTCCCCTTAAAGTCGGAAAACGGCTATCGAACTTACAGTCAAGAGGATTTGGAACGCCTTCAAGTCATTCTTTACTACAAATATCTAGGTTTTTCTTTAGAAAAAATAGCAGAGCTATTAAAGGAAGATAGATCAGATTTGTTGCCTCACTTGACTAGACAGTTGGACTATTTGACTCGAGAAAGGCAACATCTAGATACCTTGATTTCCACCTTGCAAAAAACCATTCAAGAACAAAAAGGAGAAAGAAAAATGACGATTGAGGAAAAATTTACTGGATTTAGCTATCAAGACAATCAAAAATACCACCAAGAAGCGGTAGAGAAGTATGGACAAGAAGTCATGGGCCAGGCTCTCGAGCGCCAAAAAGGTCGCGAAGATGAGGCTACAGCCGCCTTCAACCAAGTTTTTCAAGCCTTGGCACAAAACCTTAAAAATGGGCTAGCTGCAACAGCGGTCGAAAACCAAGAAGAAGCAGCCAAACTCTTGCAAGCTATTCGTACTTATGGATTTGACTGTTCTATTGAGGTATTCGGTCATATCGGCAAAGGCTACGTCTACAACCCAGAGTTTAAGGAAAACATTGACAAGTTTGGACCTGGTACAGCTCAATACACATCAGATGTCATTGCTGCTTACGTTCAGACAAATGCAGAATAAATAGGCTAGGAATTTCCTAGCCTATTTTTTACTTCAAGTCATAAAGCCAGTCGTCACCGTCTTTATAGTAAAAGAATTCACTGAGATTCTCTTCTAAAAAAACACGAAGCATATCAAACATATCATCAGTAGCAAGTTTTAGATGAGATAGATTGTCAAAATCTTCCCACCAAACCTTCCCTTCGTATGAAGACTGGAGTTCACCAGTAAAGTGTTTTGTCTTGTAAAAAAGGACGACATAACGATAATCCTTGTCATCATACCAGTTTTTGATACCACAGAGTTGGGGTTTGGAAATGGTCAGACCAGTTTCTTCTTTCACTTCACGAATGACAGCTTCGACAAAGGATTCGCCACGTTCAACATGCCCGCCAGGAAAAGTAATACCAGGCCAGTCAGGGCTAACTCTGTCTTGGACCAGAACCTTGTCTCCGTTTTGAATCATACACATGTTGACAAATTCAACTGATTCTCTTCTATTCATTTTTTACAACCTTTGATCTTTAATCATAATGCAGACTTCCTGCCACCCAGCCGGTACAGAGGGCAGAAGTGATGTTAAAGCCACCTGTGTGGGCGTTGATATCCAGTACCTCACCAGCAAAGTGAAGACCAGGTACCAGCTTACTTTCAAGGGTTTTAGGATTGATTTCCTTAAGACTGACGCCTCCTTTGGTGACAAAGGATTTGGCAAGAGACATTTTGCCAGTCACAGGGATTCTGAGGGCCTTGATGGACTGGAGAAGTTGTTCGCGTTCCTTTTCAGTCAGTTGTTTGACTTTTTCAGGATAGCCTTGCACAAGAAATTCTGCCAAGCGTTCTGGAAGCAAAGTTTTTAAAGCATTTTTCAAGGATTTTTCCCGATTTTCTTCTAGAAATGCAGTCAAGTCCTTCTCAGAAAGTTGAGGCAAAACATCTAGCGAGAGAACCTCTCCACCCTTGACAAAACTAGACATGCGCAGAGCAGCAGGTCCTGACAAACCAAAGTGGGTAAAGAGCAAATCATGAGTGATAACATGTTTGCCATAGCTTAAGGTCACATCGTCTAGTGAAATCCCCTGAAGCGCTTTGTGTGGGAAATCAGTCAACAAAGGACTCTCAGCAGCCTCAAGCTCAGTAATGGTATGCTTAAAATGACGGGCAATCTCATGTCCAAAACCAGTCGAACCAGTAGAAGGATAGGATTTACCACCAGTTGTAACAATCAGTTTATTACAAGTGAAGCTTTGGTCTGCGGACTTAAGGACAAACTGGTCGTCTATCTTTTTAACCGAAACAATTTCTGTTTGAGTAGCAACTTGACCTCCTAGCTCAGTGATTTTCTTTTCTAAGGCTTCAATAATGGTTCGAGATTTGTTAGTAGCAGGAAAGACACGTCCGTGGTCCTCGACCTTAAGCTTAACACCATTTTCCGTGAAAAAGTTGATGATATCATGGTTATCAAACTGGGAAAAGACACTGTATAGAAAGCGTCCATTTCCAGGGATGCCAGCTAGTAGGTCATCTAGACTACCGTTGTTAGTCACATTGCAACGTCCCCCACCTGTTCCAGCTAATTTTTTGCCAAGTTTCCGATTTTTTTCGATGAGAAGAGTTTTCTGACCATAAAAGCTACTGGAAATGGTAGCCATCATGCCCGCAGGTCCTCCACCGATGACAATAGTATCAAAATGTTTCATAGCTCTATTGTACCACAAAAAACAAGAGATTCTTGGCATCTCTTGTTGCTCATAATCTTAGTTAATTTCATATCCCATCAACAAGCCGCCATCTTCTGCATAGAAACTGCAGAGACCAGACGTAGGAATGATTTTGATATTGGCTTGTGGGAAGGTTTCCTGCAAGCGTTCTGACAATTGCTGACAGAATTTTTCATTGCTGCGATGAGCCATGACGATACGGCCACCAGCATAGCCAGCCTTGATGACTTCTTCATAGGCTGCTTGAAGGGATTTTTTTGGTCCACGAGCCTTTTGGAGCAGTTCTAGTGTTCCAGTATTACTCGCCTCTCCGACCATACGGATGTTGAGAAGACCAACAACTGTACCGATAAGCTTGCTTAAACGACCATTTTTTACCAAGTTATCAACCTTAGCGAGGACAAAGAGCAACTTCGTTTTTTCTTGGTAGGCAGTAATAGCTTCAACAATTTTCTCAAAAGAAAGTCCTTGATCAATCAAGTCATTGATTTTTTCGACAATTAGGTCAACTTCCCCACCAGCAGATAAACTATCAATCACATGAATCTGAGTGTCAGGGTGTTCTTCAAGATAGATATTCTTAGCGAGCTGTGCACTATTATGGCTACCTGAAAGAGTACCAGTAATGGTAACGACAAAGATATGCTTAGCACCTTCAAATGCACGCAGGTAATCATCAGGGCTAGGACAGGCTGATTTTGAAGCCTCAGAAGTCGCATACATGGTTTCCATCATGTGGTTAATGTCGAGATTGGCATCATCAATAAAGACCTGATCAGCTACTTGAATGGTTAAAGGAACACTCACAAATTCAGTATCGATAGCAAGAGTAGGCAGTTGACGATAATCACAACCAGAGTCAGCTACAATCTTCCAAGTCATAGAAATTCTCCATCTTTGTCACTTATACATTGACAAAGGTTCTGTCTTTTTTTACAATTATATCATGAAAGCCCTTGAAACAAAAGTACCACCTCTCTGTTGTCACAAGTAGAAAGAAATTGTTATGTCTGAACGTAAAATATCTGAAAAATCTCTTGAAAATCTCAGAAAATCAAATCAAGAATCCAATTTTTTAACCAGAGAAGCAATCGAGACGGCTCTTTTGCAACTTCTAGAGAAAAAAGATTTGGCCAAGATCAGCATTTCGGAGCTGGTCAAACGAGCGGGCGTCTCTCGTGCCGCCTTCTATCGTAACTATGACTCTAAAGAAGAAATTTTGGAAAGCGTCTTTAAACGCAGTGTCCATAACATTATGGAACAGTTGAGCCACTACGATGTCAAAACAGACCTTTATCTGGTCTGGGTACACCTTTTCCGCGCAGCCAAGAAAGAAGCCAAGGTTATCCAACTTGCTCTGGACTACCACTTGGAAAAGATTTTTGTCCAAGCCATGCAGGAATTTCTGGAAAAATACCACGGAAAATCAAAAGGTGTCAGCAGCTACCTTCATTCCTTTTGGAGTTCTGCCATCGTATCGGTTCTGCTCAAATGGATCAAGGATGGCATGAAGGTTCCGGCTGAAAAGATTGCAGATTTACGCTTGCCATTTTTCAAAAAATAGGGGATAAGGAGAAGAATTATGACAGAAAAAAGACTGGCTTGGGATGAGTACTTTGCAGCCCAGGCTTTACTGATTGCCAATCGTTCGACCTGCAAACGCGCCAAGGTGGGAGCTGTTCTAGTCAAGGATAATAAGGTGATTTCAACAGGCTACAATGGTTCCGTATCAGGAACGGAGCACTGTATCGATCACGACTGTTTAGTCATTGAAGGTCACTGTGTCCGTACCCTTCACGCTGAGGTCAATGCTATTCTCCAGGGGGCTGAACGAGGGGTTCCTAGAGGATTTACAGCCTATGTGACCCATTTCCCTTGTCTGAACTGCACCAAACAACTGCTACAAGTTGGTTGTAAGCGCGTGGTTTATATCAACCAGTACCGAATGGATGACTATGCCCAGTACCTTTATCAAGAAAAAGGCACCGAGTTGACCCATTTACCATTAGAGATTGTTCAGACAGCTCTTCAAGAGGCAGATTTGCTTTAAAAATTAATTAAAATAAATGGTTTAGAAAGCTTTTTAAACCGTTTTTTGATATAATAAGAAGAATAAATTGAAAGAAGGAACTCAGAAAATGGGAAAAATTGAAGTCATTAATCATCCACTCATTCAACACAAGTTGTCTATCTTGCGTCGTACAGACACTTCCACAAAAGCTTTCCGTGAACTAGTAGATGAGATCGCAATGTTGATGGGATATGAAGTACTTCGTGATCTTCCACTTGAAGATGTTGAAATCGAAACACCTATCACAAAGACCGTTCAAAAACAATTGGCTGGTAAAAAATTGGCGATTGTCCCAATCTTGCGTGCAGGTATCGGGATGGTAGATGGCCTCTTGAGCTTGGTTCCGGCAGCCAAAGTTGGTCATATAGGTATGTACCGTGATGAAGAAACCCTTCAACCAGTTGAATACTTGGTGAAATTGCCTGAGGATATTGACCAACGTCAAATTTTTGTCGTTGATCCAATGTTGGCAACAGGTGGCTCAGCAATCTTGGCAGTAGATTCGCTTAAAAAACGTGGCGCTTCAAATATCAAGTTTGTCTGCCTAGTATCTGCTCCAGAAGGAGTGAAAGCCCTTCAAGAAGCACACCCAGATGTAGAAATCTTTACTGCGGCCTTGGATGAACGCTTGAACGAACACGGCTATATCGTTCCAGGTCTTGGAGATGCTGGAGACCGCTTGTTTGGTACTAAATAAAATTCCAAAGTAAATATTGAAACTAGAAGTTCGTTTTTGACTTGAAAGGAGGTTGAGTTTTTGTTTCTGTTTAGAGAATAGAGCAAAAATTTGACCTTTTTTGACCAAAAAGATATAATAGTTCTGTATTGAGTCGTAAGACTAAGAAAATTCAACATTAAAAGGAGAAATGAATGATTCCTGTAGTTATTGAACAAACAAGCCGTGGAGAACGTTCCTATGATATTTACTCTCGTCTTCTGAAAGACCGCATCATCATGCTAACAGGTCCTGTTGAAGACAATATGGCCAACTCCGTTATCGCCCAATTACTTTTCTTGGATGCCCAAGATAGCACAAAAGATATTTACCTTTATGTCAACACACCTGGAGGCTCTGTTTCAGCTGGTTTGGCAATTGTTGATACTATGAACTTTATAAAGGCAGATGTCCAAACTATCGTTATGGGGATGGCAGCATCTATGGGTACTGTTATCGCATCAAGTGGCGCAAAAGGCAAACGTTTCATGCTTCCAAATGCAGAGTACATGATTCACCAACCAATGGGTGGTACAGGTGGTGGTACCCAACAAACCGATATGGCAATCGCTGCAGAGCACTTGCTCAAAACTCGTAAGACTTTGGAGCAAATCCTTGCAGATAACTCTGGTAAATCAGTTGAGCAAATTCATGCAGATGCAGAACGTGATTACTGGATGAGTGCCCAAGAAACACTTGAATATGGCTTTATCGATGAAATCATGGCCAATAACTCTTTAAGCTAAGCAACCTAGAAAGCAAACTCGACGGAGTTTGCTTTTTTTGATATAATAGGAGAAGATTTCTTAGAAAGAGGATCCCTCATGTTTGAAAAAACAAATCGATCAGGATTAATCATCTATCTCTACTATAATCGAGACGCAAAAAAACTTTTGGAATACGGTGATATCTGTTACCATTCCAAAAAACATCGTTACTTGCAGCTCTATGTTCCAACTGAGGAACTAGATGACTTAGTTGAGAGATTAGGTAAGGAAAGATATATCAAGAAAATTAGACGTTGCCATATTCAAGAGCTAGAAACTCCCTTCGTTGGGAATCTCTATCGGACTGAAGAAAACGTTATCATTTAAAAAAGTTAAACAAATACATTGACAATTTTCTGATAATTCGGTATATTCTTAACATACAATTTTTGCAACAACTATAAGGAGATTAAAAATGAAGAAAAAATTTGCCCTATCTTTTGTGGCTCTTGCTAGTGTGGCTCTTCTTGCTGCCTGTGGAGAGGTCAAGTCAGGAGCGTCAAACACAACTGGAAATCCAGTAGACGAAAAAACAATTAAAATCGGTTTTAACTTTGAAGAGACAGGTGCTGTTGCAGCTTACGGTACAGCTGAACAAAAAGGTGCCCAACTTGCTGTAGACGAAATCAACGCTGCAGGTGGAATTGATGGAAAACAAATCGAAGTTGTGGACAAAGACAACAAGTCAGAAACTGCTGAAGCAGCCTCTGTTACTACAAACCTTGTTACCCAATCAAAAGTAGCAGCTATTGTAGGACCTGCGACATCTGGTGCAACTGCTGCAGCTGTAGCTAACGCTACTAAAGCTGGAGTGCCATTGATTTCACCAAGTGCTACTCAAGACGGTTTGACTAAAGGTCAAGATTACCTATTTATCGGAACATTCCAAGATAGCTTCCAAGGGAAGATTATTTCTAACTATGTAACAAACAAATTGAATGCTAAGAAGGTTGTTCTTTATACTGACAACGCTAGTGACTATGCTAAAGGTATTGCTAAATCTTTCCGCGAAGCCTACAAGGGTGAGATTGTAGCTGATGAAACGTTTGTAGCAGGTGATACTGACTTCCAAGCAGCCCTTACTAAAATGAAAGACAAAGAGTTTGATGCTATCGTTGTTCCAGGTTACTACACAGAAGCTGGTAAAATTGTAAACCAAGCTCGTGGTATGGGAATTGATAAACCAATCATTGGTGGTGATGGATTTAACGGTGAAGAATTTGTTCAACAAGCAACTGCTGAAAGAGCATCAAACATTTACTTCATCTCTGGATTCTCAACTACTGTTGATGTTTCTGCAAAAGCTAAAGCTTTCCTTGAAGCATACCGTGCTAAATACAATGAAGAGCCTTCAACATTCTCAGCTTTGGCCTATGACTCAGTTTACCTAGTAGCAAATGCTGCAAAAGGTGCTAAAAACTCAAGTGAGATCAAGGACAACCTTGCTAAAACCAAAGATTTTGATGGTGTAACTGGTCAAACAAGCTTTGATGCTGACCACAATACAGTGAAAACTGCTTACATGATGACCATGAACAATGGTAAAGTTGAAGAAGCAGAAGTTGTAAAACCATAACATTAGAATAGTAATTGAAATGGGGAATGAGCCTTTGACTCACTCCCTGTTTCGGTGTTTATGAACTTGTGAAAATAATGAAATTTTCTAAAAAATAACGATAGAAAAGAGTGAATGCTATGCTCCAACAACTTGTGAATGGTCTAATTCTGGGTAGTGTTTATGCACTTTTGGCTCTGGGTTATACCATGGTTTATGGAATTATCAAACTCATCAACTTCGCCCATGGCGATATTTACATGATGGGTGCCTTTATTGGTTACTTTTTGATTAATTCTTTCCAAATGGATTTCTTTTTAGCTTTAATTATTTCAATGGCTGGAACTGCACTACTTGGTGTTGTAATTGAGTTTCTTGCCTACCGTCCTTTGCGACATTCTACACGTATTGCTGTTTTGATTACTGCCATCGGAGTGTCTTTCCTACTGGAATACGGAATGGTTTATCTAGTAGGTGCCAATACTCGTGCCTTCCCTCAAGCAATTGAAACAGTCCGCTTTGACTTGGGACCAATTAGCTTGACAAATGTTCAATTGATGATTTTAGCAGTTTCTGTATTCTTGATGGTTTTATTACAATTGATCGTCCAAAAAACAAAAATGGGGAAAGCCATGCGTGCGGTATCAGTTGATAGTGACGCAGCTCAATTGATGGGAATTAATGTAAATCGTACAATCAGCTTTACCTTTGCTTTGGGTTCAGCCCTTGCTGGTGCAGCAGGTGTCCTCATTGCCCTTTACTACAACTCTCTTGAACCTTTGATGGGTGTGACTCCAGGTCTAAAATCATTTGTTGCGGCCGTACTGGGTGGTATCGGGATTATTCCTGGTGCAGCTCTAGGGGGATTTGTGATTGGTTTGTTGGAAACATTTGCTACTGCCTTTGGTATGTCTGATTTCCGTGATGCTATCGTATATGGAATCTTGCTTCTGATTCTGATTGTTCGTCCTGCAGGTATCCTTGGTAAGAATGTGAAAGAGAAGGTGTAAACAATGAAGACAAATCTTAAAGTAAATATTCTCTGGTTATTCCTTCTGTTAGCGGGTTATGGATTGATTGGTGTACTGGTTTCTGCTGGTGTTCTTAATCTATTCCATGTCCAAATTTTAGAACAAATTGGGATTAATATCATCCTTGCAGTAGGTCTGAACTTAATCGTTGGTTTTTCAGGACAATTCTCACTCGGTCATGCGGGTTTTATGGCGATTGGGGCTTATGCAGCAGCGATTATTGGTTCAAAATCACCAACCTATGGTGCCTTCTTTGGAGCAATGGTCTTGGGCGCCTTGATTTCTGGTGCAGTCGCTTTGTTCGTTGGGATTCCAACACTCCGTTTGAAGGGTGACTATCTGGCTGTTGCGACACTAGGTGTTTCAGAAATCATTCGTATCTTTATCATTAATGGTGGTAGTTTGACCAACGGTGCCGCTGGTATCTTGGGTATTCCAAACTTTACCAACTGGCAAATGGTGTATCTTTTTGTAGTGATCACAACTATTGCAACCCTCAACTTCTTACGTAGTCCAATTGGACGCTCTACTCTATCTGTTCGTGAGGATGAAATTGCTGCAGAGTCCGTTGGGGTAAACACTACAAAGATCAAAATTATCGCTTTTGTCTTTGGTGCCATTACAGCAAGTATTGCTGGTTCACTTCAGGCCGGTTTTATCGGATCTGTTGTGCCAAAAGATTACACCTTTATTAATTCCATCAATGTGTTGATTATCGTTGTATTTGGTGGACTTGGATCGATTACTGGTACCATCGTTTCAGCGATTGTTTTAGGAATTTTAAATATGCTCCTTCAAGATGTAGCTAGCGTACGTATGATCATCTACGCCTTGGCTCTTGTATTGGTGATGATTTTCAGACCAGGTGGACTTCTTGGGACATGGGAATTGAGTCTATCACGTTTCTTTAAAAAATCTAAGAAGGAGGGACAAAATTAATGGCATTACTTGAAGTTAAACAGTTAACCAAACATTTTGGCGGTCTAACAGCTGTTGGAGATGTCACTCTTGAATTGAACGAGGGAGAGTTGGTTGGTCTGATTGGACCAAACGGGGCTGGTAAAACAACCCTTTTCAATCTCCTGACTGGCGTTTATGAACCAAGCGAAGGTACTGTGACGCTAGATGGTCACCTCCTAAATGGGAAAACTCCCTATAAGATTGCTTCACTTGGTCTCAGTCGTACTTTCCAAAATATTCGTTTGTTCAAGGACTTGACAGTTTTGGAAAATGTTTTGATTGCATTTAGCAATCATCATAAACAACATGTCCTTGCGAGCTTCCTACGCCTACCAGCTTTTTATAAGAATGAGGAAGAATTAAAAAGTAAAGCTTTGGACTTGCTGAAGATTTTTGATTTGGATGGTGACGCAGATACTCTTGCGAAGAATCTAGCCTATGGCCAACAACGTCGATTGGAAATCGTTCGTGCTCTGGCAACAGAACCTAAAATCCTCTTTTTGGATGAACCTGCAGCTGGGATGAATCCTCAAGAAACAGCTGAATTGACAGAATTGATCCGTCGTATCAAAGATGAATTTAAAATTACCATCATGCTCATCGAACACGACATGAATTTGGTTATGGAAGTCACTGAGCGTATCTATGTTCTTGAATATGGTCGGTTAATCGCTCATGGGACTCCGGATGAGATCAAGAACGACAAACGCGTTATCGAAGCTTATCTAGGAGGTGAAGCCTAATGTCTATGTTAAAAGTTGAAAACCTCTCTGTGCATTACGGTATGATCCAAGCAGTTCGTGATGTAAGTTTCGAGGTTAATGAAGGTGAAGTTGTTTCCTTGATTGGTGCTAATGGTGCTGGTAAAACAACCATTCTTCGTACCCTTTCAGGTTTGGTTCGTCCAAGTGCTGGTAAAATTCAGTTTTTAGGAAAAGAAATTCAAAAGTTGCCAGCTCAAAAAATTGTTGCAGGTGGCCTTTCACAAGTTCCTGAGGGACGCCATGTTTTCCCAGGTTTGACTGTTATGGAAAACTTAGAAATGGGAGCCTTTTTAAAGAAAAATCGTGAAGAAAATCAAGCCAACTTGAAAAAAGTTTTCTCACGCTTCCCACGTCTTGAAGAGCGTAAAAACCAAGATGCGGCAACTCTTTCAGGTGGTGAACAGCAGATGCTGGCTATGGGACGCGCTCTCATGTCTACACCTAAGCTCCTTCTCCTGGATGAGCCGTCAATGGGACTTGCCCCAATCTTTATCCAGGAAATTTTTGATATCATTCAAGATATTCAGAAGCAAGGAACAACAGTTCTCCTAATTGAACAGAACGCTAACAAGGCTCTTGCTATCTCTGACCGTGGTTATGTCCTTGAAACAGGAAAGATTGTCCTATCAGGAACAGGAAAAGAACTCGCAGCATCCGATGAAGTCAGAAAAGCATATCTAGGTGGCTAAAAAGGTCCGGGGGACCTTTTTAGTCGGCAGATAGGGATTGCGTAGCAATCATCAGATCCAGTGGATTGTTTTAGTCGGCGGATATGAATTACGTAAGCAATTCTCCTTTAGTCTGGGAGACTAGTTTAGGTTGCGGACGGAGATGATAATAGGTTTTCAATACTAGTTGCTAGTATCCTTAACAACTGAAAGAAATATAAATAATGTTTGCTAACTTGCAAATATAGGGCTCTAAATTAGAGCTCTTTTTTGTAAAAGACTCAAAATCTTGAAAAAGAGATGAAAGCGTTTGATAGATTTTCTAAGAAAGTGTATAATAAAAGTAGCAATATAGAAGGAGAAGTCTCATGGCAGTTAAAGATTTCATGACCCGTAAGGTAGTTTATATCAGTCCAGATACGACTGTAGCACACGCAGCAGATTTGATGCGCGAGCAAGGTTTGCACCGTTTACCTGTTATCGAAAACGATCAATTAGTCGGATTGGTAACAGAAGGAACCATTGCGGAAGCCAGCCCATCTAAAGCAACCAGTCTCTCTATCTATGAGATGAATTATCTTCTGAATAAAACCAAAGTAAAAGATGTCATGATTCGAGATGTCGTGACTGTTTCTGGCTATGCTAGTTTAGAAGATGCGACCTACCTGATGCTGAAAAATAAGATTGGGATATTACCAGTCGTAGACAATCATCAGGTCTACGGCGTCATTACAGATCGCGATGTTTTTCAGGCTTTCTTGGAAATCGCTGGGTACGGAGAAGAGGGGATTCGTGTTCGTTTCATTACAGAAAATGAAGTCGGAGTACTGGGAAAAATTGTAGCTTTAATTGTAGGAGAGGATTTAAATATTTCCCATACTGTTAACATTCCACGTAAGGATGGTAAGGTCGTCATCGAAGTTCAAATTGATGAAAAAATCGATTTGACTTCATTAAAGGAAAAGTTTGAAAAAGAAGGAATTCAAGTGGAGGAGATCACTCATACCTCTGCTAAAGTCCTTTAAACAAGAGGCTTTAGAGCCTCTTTTCTTCTGCCATCAAAAGCGGTGAAAAGCAAAATATGGAAAGAAATGAGAGATTATGGTATAATAAAACGATATGAAAAGGAGTATCTATGGACATTTCAGAAATTCGTCAAAAAATTGACGCAAATCGTGAAAAATTAGCTTCTTTTAGGGGGTCTCTTTGACCTCGAAGGTTTAGAGGAAGAGATTGCCATCTTGGAAAACAAGATGACAGAACCTGATTTTTGGAACGATAATATCGCGGCCCAAAAAACGTCGCAAGAATTAAATGAATTAAAAAACACCTACAACACCTTCCGTAAAATGGAAGAGTTGCAGGATGAAGTTGAGATTTTATTGGACTTTTTAGCAGAAGATGAGTCAGTCCATGATGAACTGGTTGAACAGTTGACAGAACTGGATAAGATGATGACCAGCTACGAGATGACACTTCTCTTGTCAGAACCTTATGACCATAATAATGCCATCTTGGAAATTCATCCAGGATCTGGTGGTACTGAGGCTCAGGACTGGGGCGATATGTTGCTTCGTATGTATACTCGTTATGGAAATGCCAAAGGCTTTAAAGTAGAAGTATTGGATTACCAGGCTGGTGATGAAGCGGGTATCAAGTCTGTGACCTTGTCTTTTGAAGGTCCCAATGCATACGGCCTACTTAAATCAGAAATGGGTGTTCACCGTTTGGTCCGTATTTCGCCATTTGACTCTGCCAAACGTCGCCATACTTCATTTACATCCGTAGAGGTTATGCCTGAGTTGGATGATACCATCGAAGTGGAGATTCGTGAAGATGATATCAAAATGGATACCTTCCGTTCAGGTGGTGCTGGTGGACAGAACGTCAATAAGGTGTCAACAGGTGTGCGTTTGACACACATTCCTACGGGAACTGTCGTCCAATCAACGGTCGATCGTACCCAGTATGGAAATAGAGATCGTGCCATGAAGATGTTGCAGGCTAAGCTCTATCAAATGGAGCAAGAAAAGAAAGCTGCGGAAGTTGATTCCCTTAAAGGTGAGAAAAAAGAAATCACTTGGGGAAGTCAAATCCGTTCATATGTTTTCACACCTTATACTATGGTAAAAGATCACCGTACAAGCTTTGAAGTTGCTCAGGTAGATAAGGTGATGGATGGAGACCTTGATGGTTTTATCGATGCCTACCTCAAGTGGCGAATCAGCTAAGATAGAAAGGAACTCATATGTCAATCATTGAAATGAGAGATGTTGTCAAAAAGTATGACAATGGAACGACTGCCCTGCGTGGTGTATCTGTTACCATTGAACCAGGAGAATTTGCCTATATCGTAGGACCTTCTGGGGCAGGTAAGTCAACCTTTATTCGAGCTTTATACCGAGAAGTAAAGATCGAAAAAGGAAGCCTATCAGTTGCAGGCTTTAATTTAGTTAAAATTAAGAAGAAAGATGTCCCGCTTCTACGTCGTAGTGTCGGGGTAGTCTTTCAGGATTACAAACTTTTGCCTAAGAAGACCGTTTATGAGAATATTGCCTATGCAATGGAAGTAATCGGTGAGAGCCGTCGCAACATCAAAAAACGTGTTATGGAAGTATTGGACCTGGTTGGTTTGAAACATAAGGTTCGCTCTTTCCCTAATGAACTCTCAGGTGGAGAGCAGCAACGGATTGCGATTGCTCGTGCGATTGTCAACAATCCTAAAGTATTGATTGCCGATGAGCCAACAGGAAACTTGGACCCAGATAATTCATGGGAAATTATGAATCTGTTGGAACGCATCAATCTCCAAGGTACTACTGTTTTGATGGCGACTCACAATAGCCAGATTGTAAATACCTTGCGCCACCGTGTCATTGCCATTGAAAATGGCCGTGTCGTTCGTGACGAAGCTAAAGGAGAATATGGATACGATGATTAGTAGATTTTTTCGCCATTTATTTGAATCATTAAAAAGTTTAAAACGAAATGGCTGGATGACAGTAGCAGCAGTGAGTTCGGTTATGATTACCTTGACCCTCGTTGCCCTGTTTGCATCTGTAATTTTTAATACAGCAAAACTGGCTACCGATATTGAAAACAACGTTCGGGTCATGGTATACATTCGTAAGGATGTAGCTGATAACAGTGAAACGATTGAAAAAGAAGGTCAGACAGTTACCAATAATGACTACCACAAGGTTTATGATGCTTTGAAAGCTATACCTGCTGTTAAGAGTGTTACCTTCTCAAGTAAAGAAGAACAGTACGAAAAACTGACGGAAACAATGGGTGACGATTGGAAGGTCTTTGAAGGGGATGCAAACCCTCTCTATGATGCTTATATCGTTGATACAAATTCTCCAAGTGATGTTAAAACGGTAGCTGAAGAAGCTAAGAAAATTGAGGGAGTATCAGAAGTTCAAGATGGTGGAGCCAACACTCAACGACTTTTTGAACTGGCTTCCTTTATTCGTGTTTGGGGATTGGTTATTGCAGGGCTCTTGATTTTTATCGCAGTCTTCCTCATTTCCAATACCATCCGTATCACCATTATTTCACGTAGCCGTGAGATTCAGATCATGCGTCTGGTAGGAGCGAGAAATGGCTATATCCGTGGTCCATTCTTGCTAGAAGGTGCTTTTATTGGCTTGCTTGGTGCAGCGATTCCTTCTGTTCTTGTTTTCTTTGTTTACAATATGGTCTATCAATCGGTCAATAAATCCTTGGTAGGTCAAAACTTGTCAATGATTACGCCAGATGTGTTTATTCCTCTGATGACAGTCCTATTATTTATAATCGGAATTTTCATTGGTTCAATTGGTTCGGGGATTTCGATGCGTCGATTCTTGAAGATCTAGTTGGATTTAAATGCAAATTGCAGAACAAATCAGAAAAATAATACATTTTTAAAAGAGAAGTTTTCGTAAACTTCTCTTTTTCCTTTTTAAAAATTAAAAAAATAGACAATTTTTTTATAAAAGCCTTTACAAAAAAAATAAAAGTGGTATAATTAATACATAACCAAATGCAAACGTTTTCGTAAAACGTTTGCCTAAATAAAATAAAGGAGATTTGAATGATGAAAGCTACATTCAAAAATGTCTTGTCTTTCGAATTTTGGCAAAAATTCGGTAAGGCTTTAATGGTGGTTATCGCCGTTATGCCAGCGGCGGGATTGATGATCTCAATCGGTAAATCAATCGTGATGATCGACCCAAACCTTGCTCCTCTAGTGATTACAGGTGGAATCCTTGAGCAAATTGGTTGGGGGGTTATCGGTAACCTTCATATCTTGTTTGCCCTTGCTATTGGGGGAAGCTGGGCAAAAGAACGTGCAGGTGGTGCATTTGCAGCCGGACTTGCATTTATCTTGATTAACCGTATCACAGGTACTATCTTTGGTGTTACAGGTGATATGTTGAAAAACCCTGAAGCAATGGTTACTACCTTCTTTGGTGGTTCAATCAAGGTTGCTGACTACTTTATCAGCGTTCTTGAGGCACCAGCGCTTAACATGGGGGTTTTCGTAGGGATTATCTCTGGTTTTGTTGGAGCAACAGCTTATAACAAATACTACAACTTCCGTAAACTTCCTGATGCCCTTTCATTCTTCAATGGTAAACGTTTCGTACCATTCGTCGTTATTCTTCGTTCAACTATTGCTGCAATTCTACTTGCTGCCTTTTGGCCATTAGTTCAAACAGGTATCAACAACTTTGGTATTTGGATTGCCAACTCACAAGAAACTGCTCCAGTCCTTGCACCATTCTTGTATGGTACTTTGGAACGTTTGCTCTTGCCATTCGGTCTTCACCACATGTTGACAATCCCAATGAACTACACAGCTCTTGGTGGAACATACGAAGTGTTAACTGGTGCAGCAAAAGGAACACAAGTATTTGGTCAAGATCCACTTTGGCTTGCATGGGTAACTGACCTTGTTAACCTTAAAGGTTCAAATGCTGACCAATACCAACACCTTCTTACAACAGTCACTCCAGCTCGTTTCAAAGTTGGACAAATGATCGGTTCATTTGGTATCTTGATGGGTGTCATCGTTGCTATCTACCGCAATGTTGATGCTGACAAGAAACACCAATACAAGGGTATGATGATTGCAACAGCTCTTGCAACATTCTTGACAGGGGTTACTGAACCAATCGAGTACATGTTCATGTTCATCGCGACTCCTCTTTACCTTGTATACTCACTAGTTCAAGGTGCTGCCTTTGCTATGGCAGATATTGTTCACCTTCGTGTCCACTCATTCGGTTCAATTGAATTCTTGACTCGTACACCATTGGCAATTAATGCTGGTATTGGTATGGATATCGTTAACTTTATCTGGGTAACTGTTCTCTTTGCGGTTATCATGTACTTCATTGCCAACTTCATGATCAAGAAATTCAACTACGCAACTCCAGGACGTAACGGAAACTACGAAACCGCTGAAGGAGCATCAGAAGAAGCAGCTCCTGGAACTCCAAAAGTTGCAGCAGCTTCTCAAGCCGTAAATATCATTAACCTTCTTGGTGGTCGTGCAAATATCGTAGATGTGGATGCATGTATGACTCGTCTTCGTGTAACTGTTAAAGATGCAGATCGCGTTGGTACTGAGGAACAATGGAAAGCAGAAGGAGCTATGGGTCTTGTCATGAAAGGACAAGGTGTCCAAGCTATCTACGGACCAAAAGCTGACGTATTGAAATCTGATATCCAAGATATTCTTGACTCAGGTGAAATTATTCCTGAAACTCTTCCAAGCCAAATGACGGAAAACCAACAAAATACTGTACACTACAAAGGTGTAACTGAAGAAGTTTACTCAGTAGCTGACGGTCAAGTTGTTGCTTTGGAACAAGTGGAAGATCCAGTTTTTGCTCAAAAAATGATGGGTGATGGATTTGCAGTAGAACCAGCAAATGGTAACATTGTATCTCCAGTTACTGGTACTGTATCAAGTATCTTCCCAACAAAACACGCTCTTGGTCTTGTCACTGACTCAGGTCTTGAAGTACTTGTTCATATTGGTTTGGATACAGTAAGTCTTGAAGGAAAACCATTTACCGTTCATGTCTCTGAAGGACAAAAAGTGGCTGCTGGTGATCTTCTTGTTACAGCTGACTTGGATGCTATTCGAGAAGCAGAACGCAAAACATCAACAGTGGTTGTCTTCACAAATGGTGATGTCCTCAAATCAGTTAAATTAGAACAAACAGGTTCTCTTGCAGCTAAAACAGCAGTTGCTAAAGTAGAATTGTAATATACTTGGGGTTGGAAGCTGTTTTCCAACCTCTTGTTTTAGGAGAAAAGCATGAAATTTCTAACACTCAATACTCACAGTTGGATGGAGAAGGAAGCAGAGGAAAAATTCCAAATCTTACTCCAAGACATTCTCGAGAAGGACTATGATTTGATTTGTTTCCAAGAAATTAATCAAGAAATGACTTCGCCTGAGGTAGAGGTTAACACTCACTATCAAGCTTTACCATCAGCAGAACCCATTCACCAGGATCACTATGTCCAACTCCTGGTTGAAAAATTGGCTGAGAAAGGGAAAAACTACTACTGGACTTGGGCTTACAATCATATCGGTTATGACCGCTACCATGAAGGTGTAGCTATCTTATCCAAAACTCCTATTAAAGCGCGTGAGATTTTAGTATCAGATGTAGATGATCCAACGGACTACCATACTCGCCGTGTTGCCTTGGCTGAGACAGAAGTTGAAGGTAAAGACCTTGCTCTTGCAAGCGTTCATCTCTCTTGGTGGGATAAAGGTTTCCAAGAAGAATGGGCACGATTTGAGGCTGTACTAAAAGAGTTGAACAAACCTTTGATTTTAGCAGGTGATTTCAATAATCCAGCTGGTCAGGAAGGCTATCAAGCGATTTTAGCTAGTCCATTAGGATTACAAGACGCGTTTGAAGTTGCAAAAGAAAGAAGTGGTAGCTATACAGTACCACCAGAAATTGATGGCTGGAAAGGCAATACCGAGCCACTACGAATCGACTATGTCCTTACGACCAAAGAGTTAGAAGTAGAGAGTCTACAAGTAGTTTTTGATGGCCAAAATAGTCCACAAGTCAGTGATCATTATGGTTTGAATGCTGTATTGACCTGGAAATAATGAAAGAGGTTGGAATCAGAAGTTCCAACCTTTTAAGCTACTTGAATTTTTACTACAGGACTGGGACTCAAATGGGGCTACTGCAATAGGACAAAATATGGTATAATTGAAAGGATAGAATCGAGGATAGTATGTCATTTAAGAAATTTCAATTTAAAAATTATATAGTAGAAGCCTTGGAGGAGTTGAAGTTTACGACTCCTACCGAAGTTCAGGAAAAGTTGATTCCTATTGTCTTGGCAGGTCGTGACTTGGTGGGCGAGTCAAAAACAGGTTCAGGAAAAACCCACACTTTCTTACTACCTATTTTTCAGCAATTAGATGAAACCAGCGATAGTGTGCAAGCAGTTATTACTGCACCAAGTCGTGAGTTGGCTACTCAAATCTACCAAGCTGCTCGTCAGATTGCAGCTCACTCAGATGTCGAAGTTCGTGTGGTTAATTATGTAGGTGGTACGGATAAGGCGCGTCAAATTGAAAAACTTGCCAGCAACCAACCACATATCGTTATCGGAACGCCAGGTCGCATCTATGACTTGGTCAAATCTGGTGATTTGGCTATTCACAAGGCTAAGACCTTTGTTATTGATGAAGCCGATATGACCTTGGATATGGGATTCTTGGAAACCGTTGATAAGATTGCAGGGAGTCTTCCAAAAGACTTGCAATTCATGGTCTTTTCAGCAACTATTCCACAAAAATTGCAACCGTTCTTGAAAAAATACTTGTCAAATCCTGTCATGGAAAAAATCAAGACTAAAACAGTTATCTCAGATACGATTGATAACTGGTTGATTTCGACCAAGGGCCGTGACAAGAACGCTCAAATTTACCAGCTGACTCAGTTGATGCAGCCTTATTTAGCAATGATTTTTGTTAACACAAAAACGCGTGCTGATGAATTGCATGCCTATTTGACTGCTCAAGGATTGAAGGTAGGTAAGATTCATGGAGATATTGTTCCTCGTGAACGCAAACGGATCATGAATCAGGTGAAAAATCTGGATTTTGAGTACATTGTCGCAACGGACTTGGCAGCGCGTGGAATTGACATTGAAGGTGTCAGCCATGTTATTAATGATGCCATTCCGCAAGACTTGTCCTTCTTTGTTCACCGTGTTGGACGGACTGGGCGCAACGGACTGCCTGGTACAGCGATTACCCTTTACCAGCCTAGTGATGACTCGGATATCCGTGAGTTGGAGAAATTAGGAATCAAGTTTATTCCTAAGATGGTCAAAGACGGAGAGTTTCAAGATACCTATGACCGTGATCGTCGTGCTAATCGTGAAAAGAAGCAGGATAAGCTTGATATTGAAATGATTGGCTTGGTTAAAAAGAAAAAGAAAAAAGTCAAACCTGGCTATAAGAAGAAGATTCAATGGGCGGTGGATGAAAAACGCCGCAAAACCAAGCGTGCTGAAAATCGCGCACGTGGCCGTGCAGAGCGAAAAGCCAAGCGCCAAACGTTTTAAAAACTCAGTAGAATCAGGTGATTCTACTGAGTTTTTATTTTCTGAACTATTCAAAGAAAATAATAATTATATATTTTAAATAATTTGATTTATAAAACAGTAATTGCTTTAAAACTTTTTTTAGACCAATATTTTATTGAAATCGTAAGGAAAAAAATTGAAAAGTATACAAATTTGTGTTATTATACTATAAAACAATCGGATTATATAATATGATCCGTGAAAAGAAAAGGGGACTTTTATGGATAAATCATTTATGAAACAACAACGTTTTTCATTCCGTAAAATGAAAGTTGGGTTGGCTTCTGTAGCAATTTTGTTTGCTTTTGCTCAGGTTGGACAAGTGTCTGCAGATGAAACAACAAAACCGGAATCTGCTGCAACTGGAACAGTAAAGAAAACTGAAGCAAGTAAGTCAGCAGTCGAAGCTGCTGTTGCAGAAATTAAAGCTGACGAGGCGAAACCAGTCGTTAACCAATCAGATGCAAAACCTGGAGAACTTGTAGATGTTTCTAAGAAGGTTTCACCTATTGACGTGAAAGAACGTCAAGAAGGTAATCAAAAGATTCATGAAGAAACTGCAACAGTCGAAGTTACAAAGACAGAAGTGGCTCCTGTAAAAAGCGAAGAACTTCCTGCTCCAAAGACTGAAACAACTGAGAGTACAGTGAGCGGCAAAGATGAAGATGGAAATTCTTATACCCAATATGAACGTGTTGATAAAACAACTACAGTCGAAATCAAGAAAGCGACAAGAACGATTTCAAAATCTAACTCTGCCGATATCGTTTTTGTTGTTGACCGTTCAGCATCTATGTCTCGAACTATTGACACTGTCCGTAACAATATCAATGAGTTTGCAAGAAATCTTGCTAAAGATGGAGTAGCAGCACGTTTTGGATTAGCTACCTTTAGTGATGAAGTATATGGACGTATAGGTGGATTAGCAGATGAGGGTACAATTTTAACAAAATTTAATGAATCTTATTTTACCTCTGACCCAGCTGAGCTTGAAAAAGCCTTAGCAGGCATTAAGCTTGCACATGGTGGAGACTTCCCTGAAACATCTACACCTACTCTTACACAAATTGTTTCAACCTACGACTGGTCTAAGTCACCTAAAAATAAAAAGTTTGTCGTATTGTTGACAGATGCTCCAATGAAGGAGGATCCTTCAATTCCAACGATGGCGAATACTCTTGCGTCTTTGAAAGCCGCAAAAATCGAAAGAATTGTTGCAACTTCGACAGGGACCGATATTAGCTATAAAGATTTTGTATCTGAAGGTCGATTAATGAATATTAATCGTAACTTGGCTGATTCTTTAACTAAGGATGCAACTACATGGATTGTTGAAACTGTGACTGAAGGACACAATTACAAGGTAACGAAAGATAATTACCAATTTTACCTAGAACGTCGTACAACACTACCTGTTGCTCAGACAGGAAGTGCGACTCCAACTACCACAGTTCCAGTAGCTACAGCTTATAAAAAAGAAGTGACGAAACTCCCTGATACAGGAAGTAATGATACAGCGAACTATGGTATTGTAGGACTTGGCCTCCTAATGGCTGGACTTGGCTTAACTGTAAGCAATAGAAAGTCTAAGGAACAGTAAGCCTAACTGGAAGATTGTTTGTAAGAACATTGTGATAAAAAAATAGGTAGTTTGTAAACAAAGTATGCAGATTAGCATAGGTATAATCTTCTGTATTATGGAGTACAAGCCGAATTTTTATGATGAGAAAAGAGCCGTAAGGTTCTTTTTTCGATTTCGAGAAAATACTGCAAAAAAAAGTAAAAAGTGGTATAATGATAAGGTTATATAGTCCCGATAAGATGGTAGAAATTTCTATCAGTACTTTGTAACTCTATAACAATATTTTTTAAGGGGGGACATTTTTATGTCAGAACGTAAATTATTCACGTCTGAATCTGTATCTGAGGGGCATCCGGATAAGATTGCAGACCAAATTTCAGATGCGATTTTGGATGCTATTTTAGCTAAAGATCCTGAGGCGCACGTTGCTGCCGAGACAGCTGTATACACAGGTTCGGTCCATGTTTTTGGTGAAATTTCTACACATGCTTATGTAGATATTAACCGAGTGGTTCGTGATACCATTGCAGAGATTGGTTATACCAATACAGAGTATGGTTTTTCTGCAGAGACGGTGGGAGTTCATCCGTCACTTGTTGAGCAGTCACCAGATATCGCCCAAGGTGTTAACGAAGCCTTGGAGGTTCGTGGGAATGTAGATCAAGATCCGCTGGACTTGATTGGTGCTGGTGACCAAGGTCTTATGTTTGGGTTTGCAGTGGATGAGACAGAAGAACTCATGCCTTTACCAATCTCACTTAGTCACAAGTTGGTTCGTCGTTTGGCAGAACTTCGTAAGTCTGGTGAAATTAGCTATCTTCGTCCAGATGCTAAATCACAAGTTACGGTTGAGTATGATGAAAATGATCGTCCAGTACGTGTGGATACAGTCGTTATTTCAACTCAGCACGACCCAGAAGTTAGCAATGAACAAATTCACAATGATGTGATTAGCAAAGTTATCAAGGAAGTTATTCCAGCTTCTTACTTGGATGAGCAAACCAAATTCTTCATCAATCCAACTGGTCGTTTTGTAATCGGTGGACCTCAAGGAGACTCAGGTTTGACTGGTCGTAAGATTATCGTGGATACCTATGGTGGCTACTCTCGTCATGGTGGTGGTGCCTTCTCAGGTAAGGATGCGACGAAGGTGGACCGTTCAGCCTCTTATGCAGCTCGCTACATTGCCAAGAACATCGTTGCAGCAGGCCTTGCTAAGAAGGCAGAAGTGCAATTGGCCTATGCTATTGGGGTGGCGCAACCTGTTTCTGTTCGTATCGATACTTTTGGTACAGGAACAGTAGCTGAAAGCAAGCTTGAAAAAGCAGCGCGTCAAATCTTTGACCTTCGCCCTGCAGGAATTATTCAAATGCTGGATCTCAAACGCCCAATTTACCGTCAAACAGCGGCTTATGGACACATGGGACGTACAGATATTGACCTTCCATGGGAACGATTAGACAAGGTAGATGCTTTAAAAGAAGCGGTGAAATAGAATTAAAAGATTGGTAGCTGTGCACTACCAATCTTTTTTGCAAAAGAAAACCAGCTTTTGGCTGGTCTTCTTATTTCATAGGGATTGAAATCTCAATCAATTTATCTGAATAAAGCGTCTTGATATTGGCTTCATCAATGCTTCCTTTATCGATTTTACGTTTCAAGAAGAAGTCTTGGATGGTTTCGATTTCAGGTTCACGAATAGCACGGTGTTTGTTGGAAATGAGGATTTCATAGTGAAGCGGGGCTTGTGTGAAAACTACATCTGTGTTTCCAGCAGAATAGACCTCGACAAGAGTTGCGTCTGTGCTTTCTAATTGGCTTTTAACAAGTTGCGAGTGTGAGTTTGTCGTATTGATAAGCTTCATAACAGTTCCTCCGATTTTCTAACTCTATTATAGCACTTTTTGGATAAAATCGTGTATTTTAGTCAATTCCATGCTGGATTTTCCAAGCTTCTATTCCCCATTTATGGCTACCACGTTTGAGTTTTTCAATTGCTTCATCAATAGGAAACCAAGCAATATGATTAAAATCTTCCAATGGTTTTTGTGCTTCTTTGAAAGAAATAGCTTCATAGAGATAAGCTGGATTGTAGTAGTAGGTATCACGGTGGCGAGAGTAGAAATACTCATCAGCTTGTCCATAATAGGTTCCGATTTCAGCTGTAAAGCCAAGTTCTTCGATTAGTTCTCTCTTCAGTGCTTCTTGATGATCTTCGCCTGTTTCAATCTCTCCACCTGGCAAGAACCAAGCACCATTGGGAGCTTGAACTAAGACAATTTGTTTTTTCTCCGCATCCGGAATAACTGCGTACACACCATAGCGGGGCTGGTAGGTCACATTCTCTTTTTTTTCACCAAAAGTTGGGTTTGCCATTGCATTTTCCTCATTCTCTAGTATCTTTATTATTATCATAATGGACGAGGGGCTAGCTGTCAAGAATAAACCAACGAACTGGTGCAGAAAAAGCTACTTTGTCTTGGTCAATCCTTGTCTCGTTAAACTTTCCAGACCTAGCACTATAACTGGTATAATAAAAGAGAGGTGATTTTATGGCAGAATCAAGACTATTTCGTATCCTATATCTACTTTTAGAAAAAGGCAGTACAACGGCTCCTGAATTAGCCCGATTATTTGAAGTATCTGTACGAACGATTTATCGTGATATTGAGCGGTTGAGTATGGCAGGGATTCCCCTTTATTCGATACCTGGGAAGACGGGCGGAATCTTTTTAATGAAGAACTTTGTTCTGGATCGTACTCTCGTATCGGAGGATGAAAAATTAGAACTTCTGTCAGCTTTGCAAGGGATTCAAGCCCTGACCGATGACAGGCAAGATCTGTTACTTGAAAAGTTGGAATCTATTTTTCAAGTTTCTCCCAGCCCTTGGATAGAAGTAGACTTGACTGACTGGAGAAAGCGAGAAGGTCAAAAAGAATTATTTGATAACATCAAACATGCTATTCTAGAGAAAAGGCAACTGGTGATTACTTATCTAGGTGGGTGTGGTCAGAAAACGATTCGTACAGTCGAGCCCTTTAGACTCGTATTTAAAAAGAGAGATTGGTACCTTCATGCCTACTGTTGTTTGAAGGAAGAGTGGCGTTTTTTCAAATTGTCTAGAATTAGGAATTATCACCTAACAACTGAAACTGTGAAGCAGAAAAATGTGGAGGATTGGGTTGATGGCTCAGATCAAGTGTCACATCAAATCGAAGTTTCCTTGAAGTTTAGTCCCAAGCTTGCTTTCCGGGTTTATGAAGATTTTTCAGAAGATGAGATTAGCTTGGGGAAAGATGGGTGTTATTATGTCAAGACAGTCCTACCAGAGCATGAAAGTCTGTATACTTACCTCCTGTCTTATCTAGATGGGGTAGAAATACTCGCCCCCAATCATCTGAAGAAGGAATTGCTTTTTAGATTAGAAAAAATCCAAAAACTTTACAAACCTTGACAAAAGATGTCAGGGTTTTGGTGCTATACTAGAGATAGAAAGGAGAGGAACCAAATGAAATACGAATGGAGAAAAGAAGCAAAAGATCTTTATCAAGTGAAAGCTAGGCCCAGCATCCTGCAGGTACCAGGTCAATCCTATATCGTGATTGATGGTAAAGGTGATCCAAATCAAGAAGATTTTTCAGAACACGTAGGGGCCTTATATGCCTTAGCCTATGCGATAAAGATGAAGTATAAAAAAGCTCCTATGGATGAGGTTTACACTGATTTTACTGTCTTTCCTTTAGAAGGTGTATGGAAAAAGGAGAAGGAGGGAGAACTGGTAAAAAGAGAGCTTTCTTATAGCATTATGATTGGGCAACCCGATTTTATTACGAGAGAACTATTTGAAAAAGCTTTGGAAGAGGTTATAATCAAGAAGCCCAATATTCTCTATGAGGCTATTCGTTTTGAAATGATAGAGGAAGGCCAAAGCCTTGCTATGCTTCATGTAGGACCTTTTGATACTGAAAATGAGACTTTTGCAGAGATGGAGCATTTTTGTCAACTTCATAAACTCAAAAGAACTTCGGAAGTCCACCGAGAAATTTATCTCAATAACCTTCATCGAACGGAGCCAAGCAAATTAAAAACAATTCTTCGCTATCAAATTCAAGAAGAGAATTAAAAAAAACAGGAAATCTTGTTTCCTGTTCTTTTTATGAGATTTATTCTTCTATTTCAGAAGCAATCTCTTCTGTTTTCTCACTTTTCTTTGCAGATTTGATTTGAATATTGCCATTGCTTGTCATGACTGCCTTGAGGGCTTTCTCACTTGGATTTTCAAGGTAGAAATCAGTGATGGCATCCTCGATATGGTCTTGAATGGTACGGCGGAGTGGGCGTGCCCCCATTTTTGGATCATAACCTAAGTCAACCAACTTTTCCTTGACCTTGTCTGTCACATCGAGGTGGATATTGTTGCTAGAGAGGCGTTTGTTGACATCCGCTAGCATGAGTTCGACGATTTGGAGAAGATTGTCCTTGCTGAGAGGTTTAAATTCGATGATGCCATCAAAACGGTTCATAAATTCAGGGCTAAAGAAGTTGCCGAGTTCACCGAGAACAGAGTTGGTTCGACCTTCACGAGCTGCCCCAAAACCAACGCTGGCTTCGGCCTTACCAGTACCCGCATTTGAGGTCATGATAATGATAGCATCCTTAAAGCTAACTGTTCGTCCTTGCCCATCTGTCAAACGACCATCGTCCAAGACTTGAAGGAACATGTGCATCACATCTGGATGGGCTTTTTCAACTTCATCGAGAAGGATGAGTGAGTAAGGATTGCGACGAACTTTTTCCGTTAACTGACCCGCTTCATCGTAGCCAACATAACCTGGAGGGGCACCGACTAATTTAGCCACACTGTGTTTTTCCATGTATTCACTCATATCAAAGCGAATCATGCTGTCAGCAGAGCCAAAGAGCTCAATGGCTAGTTGTTTGGAAAGTTCTGTTTTACCGACACCAGTTGGTCCGACAAAGAGGAAGCTTCCGATTGGCCGGTTAGGAGTTCCAAGTCCAACACGATTACGACGGATAGCCTTGGCAATCTTATCCACAGCTTCATCTTGACCAATGACATGAGCTTTGAGGTCGTCTGCTAGATGGATAAGCTGAGACTGTTCTTTTTCTTTGAGTTCTCCAACAGGGATATTGGTTTTCTGCTCAATGATATGTTCGATTGTTTTCTCGCTGATGATTGGAGTATCCTGATCTGTCACCTTGTTTTTCTGCATTTCTTTATACTTGGCAATCTGATCACGGAAATAAGCAGCCTTTTCAAAGTCTTCCTCTCGAGTAGCTTGAGCCTTGAGATTTTCAGCTTCAATTAAACGCTGATCAATCACTTTAGGATCAACAAAGTTCAGTGTCAGATTCATCTTAGAACCAGCTTCATCCAACAGGTCAATAGCTTTGTCTGGCAAGAAGCGGTCTTGAATGTAGCGGTTGGAAAGATTTGCAGCAGCTTCGATAGCAGCATCAGTGTACTTGACGTGATGGTAGTCTTCGTATTTCTTTTGAACCCCTTTAAGGATGATAATGGTTTCTTCTACAGTTGGTTCATCTACCTTGACAGGCTGCATACGACGCTCTAGGGCAGCATCTTTTTCAATGATACGGTATTCATTGAGAGTAGTGGCACCGACCATTTGCAATTCACCACGGGCAAGGGCTGGTTTAAGGATATTGCCTGCATCCATATTGCCATCACCTGCTGACCCTGCACCAACAATTTCATGGATTTCGTCGATAAAGAGGATGATGTCCTCACGTTTGCGAATTTCTTCCATGAGCTTTTGCATACGTTCTTCAAATTGGCCTCGAATCCCTGTTCCTTGTACTAGACTGACCACATCCAGACGGATGACCTGCTTGCCTTGAAGTTTATGGGGAACATCGCCATCGACAATCTTCTGAGCTAGACCTTCAACAACGGCTGTTTTACCAACACCTGGTTCTCCGATAAGGACAGGGTTGTTCTTGGTTCGACGGTTGAGGATTTCGATAACGCGGATAATCTCCTCATCTCGACCGATAACAGGGTCAATATCTCCCCGACGAGCAATCTCAGTAATATTGATACCGTATTCCTCTAGGAGTCCTTTTTCTTGACTAGGAGGTGTTTGAAGTGGGCCTCGGTTTTGAGGTCCATAACCACCGTTTCCTCCATATCCTCCACCAGATTGAGTTGGAGGGACGTTATTTGAAGAAGGTTTGAAATTGTTCAAATCATTGAAAAAGTCGCCGAATGGGTCAAAGTCATGATTGTTTAAGTCAGTCATTCCTTTAAAGAGGGTATTATTTGGATCTGTTTTGATAATTTTATAGCAATTTTGACAGAGATCAATTTGCTTTTGCTGTCCATTGATATTGGTATACAGATGAATTGTTGAGTCGTTAATTTTACAGTTTTGACAGAGCATGCATCTACCTCATTTCATTCATATTCTTGGCCTAAGAAAAAAGGTCAAAAATAGTCAAAGTTTTATACTCTCATTATAGCATGATTAAGGTGTAAAGCAAGTAAAAAGATTGGGAAGTAGTCGTTTTTAAAAGAAGGATTTATAGAGAATTAAGCGACTTGAAGGTAAGAAAAAATCCCATTTGCGGTGACAAAAAGGATTCTCATTCATCGGGACTTACTGCCCGTTGTTTTTATATTAGTAAAGGAGTTCGTAGATCTCCATTGCAATCAAATCAATGCTATCAAAGGTATAAGTTTCACGAGCTTCTACATCGCGAAGGGTGAAGAGCGATCCGTTTTCTTCGTCATGGCTGTATGCAACTTCTGCGACAACAACACCTTCACGTTCAAAATTACGTTTTAGATTTCCACCATCTTTTGTCATTGCTTCTAGGCGGTTAATGATTCTAACCAAATGTGATTCCATTTTGATTCTCCTCCATTTCTTATCGTTTCTATTTTACCATAAACAAGAGGTAGTTGACTAGAAAAAAACTGTGATTTCTCTCTATTTCTCTATTCTATCAAGTTAATTGGTAAAATTAGAGAAAAAGGATTGAATTTTAATTCAATTCATGTTATAATCATACAATCTAATACATAGAAAGTTGATTGAATATGAATTTTTCTTTTTTACCAAAGTATTTACCGTATTTTAACTATGGAGCTCTGATTACCGTGTTAATTTCCATCTTTGT
The DNA here is from genome assembly GCF_000257455.1 of Streptococcus oralis SK610. Classification (GTDB taxonomy): domain Bacteria; phylum Bacillota; class Bacilli; order Lactobacillales; family Streptococcaceae; genus Streptococcus; species Streptococcus oralis_CB. The sequence continues at coordinate 137,507 of NZ_AJKQ01000026.1, read as the reverse complement.
CGTCTTCTTAGGAACCATTATAGGTGTGTTACTGGCCTTTGCTCAGCGATCACGCTTTAAACCGCTCGTCTGGTTTGCAAATGTCTATGTTTGGATCTTCCGTGGAACTCCGATGATGGTTCAAATAATGATTGCCTTTGCTCTTATGCATATCAATGCTCCGACTATTCAAGTGGGAATTTTAGGAGTTGATCTTTCTCGTTTGATCCCTGGTATTCTGATTATTTCTATGAACAGTGGTGCTTACGTTTCAGAAACTGTTCGTGCGGGGATCAATGCGGTTCCTAAAGGGCAGTTAGAGGCTGCTTACTCTCTTGGTATTCGTCCGAAAAATGCCATGCGTTATGTCATTTTGCCACAAGCTATCAAGAATATTCTTCCAGCTCTGGGAAATGAATTTATCACCATTATCAAGGATAGTTCTCTCTTGTCTGCGATTGGGGTGATGGAGTTGTGGAATGGTGCAACGACAGTAGCAACAACAACGTATTTACCATTGACTCCCCTTTTATTTGCAGCCTTTTACTATTTGATTATGACCTCTGTTTTGACAGTGGCATTGAAAGCGTTTGAAAAACATATTGGACAAGGAGACAAAAAATAATGACAGAAACCTTGATTAAAATTGAAGAACTACATAAGTCTTTTGGGAAAAATGAAGTTTTAAAAGGTATCAACCTTGAGATTAAACGAGGAGAAGTTGTGGTCATTATCGGTCCGTCAGGGAGCGGGAAATCAACTTTCCTTCGTTCTATGAATCTCCTTGAAGAAGCAAGTAAAGGTAAGGTTATCTTTGAAGGAGTTGATATCACTGATAAGAAAAATGACCTTTTTGCTATGCGTGAAAAGATGGGCATGGTATTCCAACAATTCAACCTCTTTCCCAATATGACAGTGATGGAAAATATCACTTTGTCACCAATTAAAACCAAAGGTGAAAGCAAGGAAGTTGCTGAGAAAAGAGCACAGGAACTGTTAGAAAAAGTTGGTTTGCCAGATAAGGCAACGTCCTATCCACAGAGTTTGTCAGGTGGTCAGCAACAACGGATTGCCATTGCACGTGGACTTGCTATGGAACCAGATGTTTTGCTCTTTGATGAGCCGACTTCAGCCCTGGATCCTGAGATGGTTGGAGAAGTTCTAGCTGTGATGCAAGACCTTGCCAAGTCGGGGATGACCATGGTGATTGTGACGCATGAAATGGGTTTTGCGCGTGAGGTAGCAGACCGTGTTATCTTTATGGCAGATGGAGTTGTTGTCGAAGATGGAACGCCTGAGGAAATTTTCGATCAAACAAAAGAACAACGGACCAAGGAATTTTTAAGTAAGGTTTTGTAATACCTCATTTTTAGAAGAAATGGAGTAGGCATCATGGCTTCCAGTAAAGAATATTTAGATTTTATTCTCGAACAGCTATCAGATCTAGAGGAGATGAGTTATCGTCCAATGATGGGAGAGTATATTCTGTATTATCATGGGAAGATTATTGGGGGAATTTATGATAATCGTCTGTTACTGAAGCCTGTGAAGGTGGTCTTGGATCAACTGCGACAGACTAGGTTTGAACGTCCTTATGAAGGAGCTAAGGAGATGATTTTGATAGAAGATCTTGAAGATAAGTCATTTCTAGCGAGACTAATCAAGGAGATGTATGAAGTCTTACCGGCTCCAAAAGTCAAAAAGAAAGCATGACAAGTTTACCTAGTATAAATAGGCATAAAAGCTCGATACGAGCTTTTTCTTATAGTTTCAGACTATAAGGTCCATTAGGCAAGAAGTGTTAGAATGGCGAGTTATTTTTTGATATAATAGAGGATATTTGATAGAAAAGAGAAGAGATATGGCTCAGATTATCGATGGGAAGGCTCTTGCAGCTAAGTTACAAGGGCAGTTGGCTGAAAAGACAGCCAAACTAAAAGAAGAAACAGGTCTAGTTCCAGGATTGGTAGTGATTTTGGTGGGGGACAATCCTGCCAGCCAAGTCTACGTTCGCAATAAGGAACGGTCAGCTCTCGCTGCTGGTTTCCGTAGTGAAGTAGTGCGAGTTCCAGAGACCATTACCCAAGCAGAATTGTTAGACTTGATTGCCAAATACAATCAAGATCCAGCTTGGCATGGGATTTTGGTTCAATTACCTTTGCCAAAACATATTGACGAAGAGGAAGTTTTATTAGCCATTGACCCGGAAAAGGATGTGGATGGTTTCCATCCCCTAAACATGGGGCGTCTCTGGTCTGGTCATCCAGTTATGATTCCTTCGACACCTGCAGGAATTATGGAGATGTTTCATGAGTATGGGATTGATCTAGAAGGTAAAAATGCGGTTGTTATCGGTCGTTCCAACATCGTTGGGAAACCAATGGCTCAGCTTCTTTTGGCTAAGAATGCGACTGTGACTTTGACCCACTCACGCACCCATCATCTTGCCAAGGTGGCTGCTAAGGCAGATATTCTTGTCGTTGCAATCGGTCGTGCTAAGTTTGTGACAGCTGACTTTGTCAAACCGGGAGCGGTTGTCATTGACGTTGGGATGAACCGAGATGAAAATGGCAAGCTTTGTGGAGATGTTGATTATGATGCTGTTGCACCACTTGCTAGCCACATCACACCTGTACCGGGTGGAGTTGGTCCTATGACTATTACCATGCTAATGGAGCAAACCTATCAGGCAGCGCTTCGAACACTAAACAAGGACTAGGAAGATGAAATTCGTATTTGACCTGGATGGGACACTATCTTTTGACTATATGACCATAGATGAGGAGATTAAGCAGGTTCTTTTAAAGGCTGAAGATTATGGGCATGAGCTTGTGTTTGCCTCAGCCCGCTCTTATCGGGATTGCTTGGGTTTATTAGGCCCTAAACTCAGTCAGCGCTTGGTCATAGGATTGAATGGTGGCGTAGCCTATCATCTGGGGCAGGCTATCTTCGAAAGGAATCTCGATGCTAGAGTTTATCAGGCGCTAGTGGATTATTGCCAGACCTACAATCTCCCTTTTTTTGCAGATGATTGCTTTGACTATAGCGGTCAGATTGTAGAGAAGATTCCATTTATTTCCAGTGTGGATCCCCTAAAGGTAGCTCGTCATCAGAAACTCGAGGACTTAGGGACTCCGATTAAGGTAGTCATCTATATGGGCGACCACGAGGATTTGCTTGATGATCTGCTTGGTCAGTTAGAAAGACTGGGACTGGCTCATCTCTCCTATCATGCGCATGAAAAGTGCCTTTATGTCAACCCCTTGGATACTCATAAGGCGACAACTGTTGAAAAGTTATGCGGGGAGAACTTCATCGCCTTTGGAAATGACCAAAACGATATTGAACTGTTTAAGACGTCGCTCTATTCTGTCCAGATTGGAGATTTTGCTGGTCTTAGTCCATATTCAGATGACACGTTAGAGCTTAAAGGAGCTCCTTCTCCAGCAGTTGCTGCTAAAATCTTACAGACTTTTGCGGAATTTAAGGGAAAATAGTGTAGAAGGAGGTTCGCCTTCTTTTTATGTAGAGTAATGCAGTCTATAAACTATAAATTTGAAGTTTGAAAAAGATATTAATGGAATTCAATTTGTAGTAGAAAGAGTCTAGAACCGAAAGCTATTTTCATTGCAACTATTCCTTTTAAATGACCCCTTCTTATATATCATTTTATTGGGTTAAATTAATGGAAAATAATTGCAATTTAAGGTGCCTTTTGATATATTTAATATATAAAATACATTATAAAACTTGGTACTTGTTTGTGTATTCAGAAGGAGGTTATTTTTTAAAATAAAGTAAACGCTTACTTTGTATCAAGAAAAAGAAATGAGGATTTTAATGAACAAAAGACTTTTTGATAAACGTTGTCATTATAGCATTCGTAAATTTGCAATAGGTGCGGCATCTGTAATGATTGGGGCTAGTATATTTGGTATTTCTGCTGTACAAGCTGAGGAGGTGGATTCATCCAATGCTAAAACAGAAGAAACAACTGTTCATCAAGCTCAACCTTTAGATAAGCTTCCCGATGATGTGGTAGCTGCTATTGCAAAGGCTGATGAGAATGGTGGGCGTGAGTTTGTAAAACCAAAAGCTGAATCGGCAGAAGACAAAGTGACTAAGGATACAGAACCTACTACACCTACTAACGAGAGTAGTCGTGAATTGGTTAGTCCTAAAGGGGAAACTCCAAATAAAGTAGAAGAAGGAACTAAGGTTGAGGACAAACAGAAATCTGAAGAGGCAAAGCCAAAGCCTGTTGAATCTGCAGTAAAAGCTGGAACAGAAGTAAAAGAGGATTCTAAAAAAACTTCTGAAAAGGACCAAGTGAAAGCAGACACAGAGATCAAATCTTCTTCTGAAAAATCGCAAGTGCTGTCTAGAGAGTCAAACAAAGCCGAAGTTGAAAAGGAAAAACAGCTATTATCGGAACGAAAACAAGATTTTAATAAAGATTGGTATTTTAAACTAAATGCCCAAGGAGATTTTTCAAAAAAAGATGTGGATGTTCATGATTGGTCTAAATTGAATCTTCCTCATGATTGGAGTATTTATTTTGACTTTGATCACAAATCTCCCGCGCGTAATGAGGGTGGCCAGTTAAATGGTGGAACAGCTTGGTATCGTAAGACTTTCACATTAAATGAAGCTGACAAGAATAAGGATGTTCGTATCAATTTTGATGGGGTTTACATGGATTCAAAAGTCTATGTAAATGGTAAATTTGTCGGACATTATCCAAGTGGCTATAATCATTTTTCATATGATATCACAGAATTTTTAAACAAGGATGGTAGTGAAAATTCAATTACTGTTCAAGTGACCAATAAGCAACCAAGTAGTCGTTGGTATTCAGGAAGTGGGATTTATCGTGATGTAACCCTTAGTTATCGTGATAAAGTCCATGTTGCCGAAAATGGTAATCATATCACTACTCCAAAACTTGCTGAGCAAAAAGAAGGGAATGTTGAAACACAGGTTCAAAGTAAGATTAAAAATACGGATAAGAAGGCTGCTAAAGTCTTTGTGGAACAACAAATTTTTACTAAGGAAGGTAAGGTTGTTTCAGAATTAGTCCGCTCTGAAACGAAGAATTTAGCAGAAAATGAAACTGCAGATTTCAGACAAACAATCCTAGTTAATAAACCAACTCTTTGGACGACAAAAAGTTATCATCCTCAACTGTATGTGTTGAAAACAAAGGTTTATAAAGAAGGTCAACTAGTTGATGTAACAGAAGATACATTTGGTTACCGTTATTTCAATTGGACTGCTGAGGAAGGTTTCTCTCTGAATGGTGAACGCATGAAATTCCACGGAGTAAGTATTCACCATGACAATGGAGCCTTGGGGGCAGAAGAGAATTATAAGGCTACCTATCGTAAATTAAAACTCTTGAAAGATATGGGGGTTAACTCTATTCGAACAACCCACAATCCAGCGAGTCCTCAGTTGCTTGATGCTGCAGCTAGTTTAGGTCTCTTGGTTCAAGAGGAAGCTTTTGATACTTGGTATGGTGGCAAGAAGACTTACGACTATGGACGGTTCTTTGATCAAGATGCAACTCATCCGGAGGCTAAGAAGGGTGAGAAGTGGTCTGATTTTGATCTCAGAACAATGGTAGAACGTGATAAGAACAATCCGTCTATCGTCATGTGGTCTCTTGGAAATGAGGTAGAGGAGGCAAATGGTAGTCCTCGTTCTATCGAGACAGCTAAACGTCTGAAGGCTATTATCAAGGCGATTGATACTGAACGTTATGTCACCATGGGTGAAAATAAATTTAGTCGTGCAGCGACAGGTGATTTCTTGAAACTCGCAGAAATCATGGATGCTGTCGGTATGAACTATGGTGAACGTTTTTATGATGCGGTTCGTAGTGCTCATCCAGACTGGCTCATTTATGGTTCTGAAACCTCTTCAGCTACTAGAACGCGTGATTCTTATTATAACCCTGCTCAAATCCTTGGACATGACAATCGTCCAAATCGTCACTATGAACAATCTGACTATGGTAATGACCGTGTTGGATGGGGAAGAACAGCTACTGAATCATGGACTTTTGACCGTGATCGTGCTGGCTATGCTGGACAATTTATCTGGACAGGAATTGACTATATTGGAGAACCGACTCCATGGCATAACCAAGATAGTACACCTGTCAAGAGCTCTTACTTTGGTATTATTGATACAGCTGGTTTACCAAAGAATGATTTCTACCTTTACCGTAGTGAATGGTATAGTGCTAAAGAAAAGCCAACTGTTCGCATTTTACCACATTGGAACTGGACTGAAGAGACCCTTAAGGAACGCAAGATGCTGGTTGATGGAAAGGTTCCGGTTCGTACCTTCTCAAATGCTGCAAGCGTCGAATTGTTCTTAAATGGAGAGTCACTTGGTAAAAAGGAATTTACTAAGAAAACGACAGAAGATGGACGTCCATATCATGAGGGGGCTAAACCAAGTGAATTGTATCTTGAGTGGCTTGTGAAATACCAACCAGGTACACTGACTGCGATTGCTCGAGATGAAAATGGGAATGAAATTGCGCGTGATAGTGTGACAACTGCTGGGGAGCCAGCAAGAGTTCGTCTGACTAAAGAAGAGCATGTTATCACTGCAGATGGAAAAGACCTATCCTACATCCATTACGAAATTGTTGATGGTGATGGGAATGTGGTTCCAACAGCTAACAATCTTGTTCATTTCAATCTTCATGGTCAGGGACAAATCGTTGGTGTGGATAATGGAGAACAAGCTAGTCGTGAACGCTACAAAGCTCAAGCAGATGGAACATGGCAAAGACGTGCTTTCAATGGTAAAGGGGTTGTCATTGTAAAATCAACAGAAAAAGAAGGTAAATTTACTCTTTATGCAGATTCTGCTGGTTTAACTTCTGATAGCGCAACAGTCGCAACTGTGTCTGGTAAGAAAGAAAACCGTCACTTTGTAGCCTTTGCTCCTGTAAAAGCAACAACTGACGTGACAACAAATCCTGAATTGCCTCAAACAGTAACAGCTATTTATAGCGATGGTAGTGTTGAGGAAAAGACTGTAACATGGGACGTGCCATCAGACTTGCTTACAAGTGCAGGTGAAAAGAAAGTCTCTGGACGAGTGGAAGGTTTGGAAACCCCAGCTGAGGCACTTGTTAAAGTGATTGCTTTAGATAGATGGTTACCAAAAGTTGCTACAGTCCCAGTTGGAACGAATGCTGCTGATTTGGATAAAACGGTCACTGCTGTTCTGACAGATGGTAGCTTGATTGATACTGATGTTGTTTCTTGGACCTTGAAAGACCCTGCTGCTTTGAACAAGGAAGGTGGACGTACGGAGGCTACTGGTAAATTGGTAGATGACGACCGTGAAGTGACTGCAACCTTTATCGCAAGAAGTAAGGAAACAACAAGTAGCATTACAGGACTTACTGTTGGGGATAAAGCTCTTGAGAATTTTGAGTCTGGCAAGACCTATTACCGTGTATCTCTTCCTTACACTGGAACAATTCCAAGTGTTGGAGCTCAGAGTACCGGATATCAAGTAACTGTTCAGCAAGCTTCTGCTGATAATGGTTATCAGGCTTCTCTCTTCTTGAGTGACCAAAAGGGTGACTTGGTTCAAACTTACTTAATTCAGTTTGTGAAGGAAGCTCCTGCTTTGAAACGTTTGGAAGTGGTTGTAGAAGGAAAAGAAACTGCCACTGAAGATCAAGTATTAACTTATCACGTCATTGGTCGTTATGAGGATGGTTCACAAACAGAATTTTCGGCTTCAGATATTCACTTAGAAGCTAAATCATCTGATGGGGGACATCTTGAGGTGAATGGTCAGAATCTATTGCTCTATACTAAGGGAAGAGTGACTTTGACACCTCGAATCGATAATCAAACAGAGAAAACAGAATCTTTAACTACTGAAGTAGTGATTAAAGAAAATAAAGTTAACAAGAAGATTGTGAAACTGCATCCTGTATCTGTTTCTACAGACATCAATCAGCAACCGAATCTACCTAAAGAAGTTGGAGCAGAATTTGATAAGGGCTTACCACGCAAAGTATCTGTAACTTGGGATAAGGTAGATGAAAAAGAGTTGGGGCACTATCATAGCTTTACGCTTAAAGGACATGTGGAAGGTACAGATATCGAAGCACAAGCGACTGTAACGGTTGAAGGATTGCAAGTTTCAGAGGAAATCAGCCTCACAGTACCTAAGGGTGAGACGGTTCAATTGCCAGCCAATGTCCGGACTTACCATTCTAACGGAACAACTATCTACAAAGATGTTGTTTGGGATCAGGTTCCAGCTAACTTTAGTCAAACTGAAGGGGTCTATGAAATCAATGGTCGTTTAGTAGGTAGCAATCTGACAACTAAAGCTCATGTTCGAGTGTCTAGTCAAGTGGTTGCTGGAAATAATATCTCTAAACAATGGACAGGTTCACAATTACCAGCTGCCATTGTATCCAATACAGGTGGAGATGATTCAGCCAATACCTTGAACGACTTGACTGTATCAAGAACGCCATCAGATACTAAAAATAGATGGACAACTTGGAGAACAAATACTGATAATGACTGGGCTTCTATCTTATTTGGTAATTCAGGAGACTTGACGAAACGTTTTGTCAACAATTTGTCGGTTGATTTCTATACTGATGGAGCAATTGGTCTTCCAAAAGAATATGTAGTTGAATATTATGTAGGTAAAGAAATTCCTGATTTACCAAGTGATGTCAGTCATGCGCAACGAGCTAGCAATCATCCATTTAACAATCCAGACAATTGGAAAGCAGTTGAAAACTTACATGCTCCAAGTCAGCTATCTGCAACTCAAACAAATCACTTCACATTTGACAAGGTAGAAACCTATGCTGTTCGTATTCGTATGAAGAAGGCTGATGGAACTTCAGGTGTTGGTCTGACAGAGCTAACTGTCCTTGGAAACAAGGTAGTAAGCTCTACAAGTTCAGAGATTTCTATCAAGGTAGATGGCAAGGATCTTGAACACTTTAATCCATCTAAGACCGATTACTATATTCCTCAATCTAGCAAAGAAATCACTGCAACAGCTAGCAATAATGGTTTGGTAACAGTTGTTCCTGCAACCAGTCCAAAAGGTGCAACACGTCTCATCTTAAAAGCAGAAGATGGTACGGTATTGAAAGAATATAGAATCTTCCGCAATGATGAGAGAGAAACTAGTCAACCTCTTGCTGCAGAAAATAGTGCTAAAATCTTGAATGTTGGAGATGCTCTTCAACTTCCTTCAGAAGTCACTGTTTATTACCCAACTTCAACTACTTGGACTACAGATAAACTGGCAGTGAAATGGGATGCTATTCCTGAACATGCAACAGAGCATGAGGGAACATTTGAAATTACCGGTCATGTCATTGGTACAAATCTAACGACTAAAATGCAGGTGACAGTTGTTTCTAAAGGAAATCAAGTCATTTCAGAAAATCCAAGCAACAATGAAACGGATTCTAAAGCCTTTGCTTCGACAACGAACGATACACAAGCAGCTTCACATGATCGAATTTTCTATATCAATGATGGAAAATACAATGAAGATGGACGTTGGACAAACTGGTCTCGTACTCCGAAAAATGAAGAAACTTCTGTCGGACTACTCTTTAAGAAGGACGGTAAAATTGCCACCCAATCTATTGGAAAAGTAGCTATTCAGTTCTTTAAAGATAGTGGAACAGATGCCCCAGAGAAAATGGTTCTAGAAAGATATATTGGCCCTGCCTTTACAGAACCAAGTACGATTTCTCGTTATGAAGAAAATGCTGACCATCCATTCAACAAGGCAGAAAATTGGGCACCTATTCCTTACAAAGCTTCTGGAGAATTAGTAGCTGGTAAACCAATCGAGTTTAATTTTGATCCGGTTCAAACGACAGCAATTCGTGCTCGCATGACTCGTAAGGCTACTACCAATGGTCTTGCACTTGTAGAATTTACAGCCTACTCTGCAGGCAAGGGAGCAGAAGTGGAAACACCATCAGCGACTATTTCGATCGACGGAAAAGCATTGGAAAACTTTGATCCAAATGTGACAGATTACACTCTAACAACAATGGGTTCAAAACCAAAAGTCACTGCAACAACTAGTGGACATGGAGTAGTTACAGTTGTGGATTCTGGAAATGCCAATCTTCCAACACTGGTTCGTCTTGTTTCCAAAGATGGAAATCTGGTGAAAGAATATCGTTTACACTTTAAGTCTACCTTCCAAACAACACCAACAGAAGGCGTTAAGAACTTAGTAGTAGAAACTCCAAGTTTGGAAATTGAAAAGACTCCGCTTCCGTTTAAAGAAGTTATTCGTGAAAACCCTGAACTTGCTCAAGGTCAACGTCGTATCGTTTCTGAAGGACAAGATGGAGAAAAAGTTGACTATATTCAAGTTTTGGGTACTACTAGAAGTCTTGTTCATTCTGAAGAAAGAAAGGCTCAGGATCGCATTGTTGAAGTAGGAGTGAAAGCATCTATTTCAAGTAGTAAAGGCGAGGAGCCTGCTCTAGTCAATGAAGTTCCAGAATTCAAAGGAGGTGCTAACTTTGTAGAAGCAGCAGTAAATGAAGTTCCAGAATACACAGGAATTCTAGCCACAGTAGGAGATCAAGCAGTACCAAGTGTTGAGAAACCTGAATTTAAGGGTGGCGTTAATGCTGTAATGGCTCTAGAACATAAACTTCCAGAGTACCGTGGTATTCTAGCTACAGTAGGTAATCAACCAGCACCGACAGTAGAAAAACCAGAGTTTAAACTAAGTTCGTTAGAAAAAGTTCAGACTCCAGAAACACCAGTTCAAGTTGCTAAGGAAGACAAGAGATTGCCAGAAACTGGTGAAAAACAGTCAGAAACAGCTGTTTTCTTGGCAGGTGTTACCTTGGCCTTGTCAGCAGCTTTATTAACTGCAAAACTCAAAGAAGATTAGTCTCAGCGTCTAATGACATCCTATTTGTAGATATTAGTCGATGATTAAAAATTGGTTTCTTTTTCAACTATTGTAAGTTGATGGCATCTAAAAACTGGAGAAGACAATCATGGTCTTCTCCAGTTTTATATAGGTGTAAGCAAGAGAGGTGAATTGTACCCCAAAAGTTAGACAGAAAAATAGTAATCCAAATTGCAAGGTGTGTACCTTTTTGTTGTATAATGGAGTGAGGTGATTAGATGATTTTAAAAATTTATAATGGGGAATATAGTTTACAATGGGATGGAATATACTACTTAGCACTAATTGATTATCCAAATATTCAAGAGTGGGAATTAGAAAAAATTGCTAAATTTATAGCTTACGAAAAACTTCATAAACGTCAAACAAGTATTGAGTGTGCTGATTCTTGTTTAAAAGAAGAAATTTTAGATTACATCTGTCAGCATCTCTTTCTTCCACCATTTATCCCTACAGATAAAAGAGTAGCTTCGACTTATGATCTACATAAGAAGTTAGTGACTTCAGACTACTGTAGTCATACTACGACTATAGATGCAGCGATTTCTATTTTTAAAACAGGCCAGCTCTTATCTGCTGTAAAAGCTTTTGGGAAAGGTGCTGAGGAGTTGGTTTTGGATAGTCGAAATGCTGCATCTGATCCGAAAGATTATTTTGACTATGTCATGTTAGGATGGTCAAATACAAGTTCTGGTTATCGATTGGCGATGGAGCGTTTATTAGATCGAGCTCCTTCAGAGGAAGAATTACAAGACAAGTTTATTCCTGGAGTAAGTTTTCATTTTATCTATACAGATTTGATTAAAGTTCCTGGTTATATTTTTGATGGTTACCATGTTGCAAAAATTAAGGACATGCTTAATTTATTAAGTGAGTTGTATATTTGCATTATTCCAACTCATAATAAGTGCCAATTTGAAAATATTATTCCAACTAAAATACAAGATAGGGTGCATTATCTTGACTATGCTGGAGAAGACTTAGAAGAGTGGACTAAGAAAGTCTATCAAGTTGTTTTAAAACAATCAGATAAAGGATAGTTGAGGAAAAATCGATGAAAGTGATTGATCAAGCTTTACTAGAAAAAGTCATTATTGAACGTTCTCGTACCAGCCATAAAGGAGACTATGGCCGTCTGCTCTTGCTGGGAGGGACCTATCCTTATGGGGGAGCTATCATCATGTCAGCCATTGCAGCTGTCAAAAGTGGGGCAGGGTTGGTGACTGTTGGCACGGATAAGGAAAATATTCCGGCTCTGCACAGTCATTTACCTGAGGCCATGGCATTTTCTCTTCAAGACCAGCAATTGTTAAAAGAGCAGTTGGAAAAGGCAGAAGTTGTCTTGCTAGGTCCGGGTTTGCGAGAGGATGCATTTGGAGAAGAACTCGTAAAACGGGTCTTTGACAGCCTTAGAAAAGACCAGATTTTGATTGCAGACGGCGGTGCTTTGGGCATCTTAGCAAAAGGCCAGTTACCATTTCCTTCCAGTCAGCTCATCCTAACTCCCCACCAAAAGGAATGGGAAAGACTGTCTGGTATAGTTCTTGACCATCAAAATAAAGAGACGACTGCTAGTGCTCTTTCAGCGTTTCCTCAAGGGACGATTTTAGTTGAGAAAGGTCCAGCGACTCGTATCTGGCAAGCAGGGCAGCCTGAATATTATCAATTAGAAGTCGGAGGCCCTTATCAAGCAACTGGTGGGATGGGAGATACACTTGCTGGGATGATTGCAGGTTTTGCAGGTCAGTTTCATCAAGTCAGTCTCTATGAGAGAGTGGTGGTAGCGACCTATCTTCATTCAGCTATCGCGCAAGAACTTGCTCAAGAAAACTACCTTGTCTTGCCAACAGAAATTAGCAAGACTCTTCCGAAAACAATGAAAATAATATCTCAAAAAGGCAGCTAATACCTTAGTTGTCTTTTTGTATTGATGTAACTATCCTGTTAAGTTTTTCAAATACCTCAGAACTGGCAAGTAACTGCTGAACTTGCCAGAAATTCTCACTTTTTAAATATGGATTTTTACTCAAACTCGCAAGTAAAGCGAGATTGTTCTTAAAGTTGAGGGGTGTCAAATCATGCTTTTTTTGATATAATTTTTAATGATGAATGCGAGAAATGATCGGTATGTGGTCGTTGATTTAGAGGCGACTAGCACCGGAAGCAAGGCAAAAATTATTCAAGTAGGCATTGTGGTGATTGAGAATGGTGAAATCATCGATCAGTATGCGACCGATGTCAATCCCCACGAACCTTTGGATTCTCATATCAAAGAATTAACGGGTCTGACCGATCAGCGTTTGGCTGCGGCACCAGAGTTTTCTCAGGTGGCTGGAAAAATTTTTGAATTGGTTAAGGACGGTATTTTTGTTGCGCACAATGTACAGTTTGATGCCAACCTTCTTGCAGAATTTCTCTTTTTTGAAGGATATGAATTGCGTACACCGCGGGTGGATACAGTTGAGCTTGCCCAAGTTCTATATCCTCAGTTTGAAAAGTATAACTTAGGTATCCTTTGTCAAGAGTTGGGCATTGAGCTGGAACATGCCCATACTGCCCTGTCGGATGCTCAAGCAACAGCTGAACTCTTGCTTTACATGCGTCAAAAACTTTTTGAGCTACCTAAAGGGCTCTTAGAAAGCTTATTAAACCTTGCAGACAACCTTCTCTATGAAAGTTATCTGGTGATTGAGGAGGCCTATCAGCAACAATCTCTCTTGTCTTCGCCAGACTTGATGGAACTTCATGGGCTTTTCTTGAGAAAGGAAAGTCAAGCCTTAGTCCCACGAAAGTTATCCAAAGACTTTGCTAAAAACATTTCTTTATTGGGGCTGGAGGAGCGTCCACAACAACTGGAATTTGCGGAGAAGATTGAGCAATTATTGGAAGAACACCAGACATCCTTTATCCAAGCTCAAACGGGACTGGGCAAGACTTATGGTTATCTCCTCCCTGCTTTGAACTTGGAGAGTCAAGCAGGTATCCTAGTGAGCGTTCCGACCAAAATTCTTCAAAATCAAATCATGCAAGAAGAAGGTCAGCGCTTAAAAGAGGTCTTCCATCTGGAAATTCATAGTCTCAAGGGTCCTCAAAATTACTTGAAACTGGATGCCTTTCACCGAGTCCTCCATCGACCGGAGTCCAATCGCCTTTTCACACGTTTTAAAATGCAACTGCTTATCTGGCTAACGGAGACAGAGACAGGTGACTTGGACGAAATCGGGCAGCTTTATCGCTACCAGCACTTTCTGCCAGAACTAGTCCACGATGGCAAGTTTTCAAAGAAAAGTTTATTTGCCACAGAGGATTTTTGGAAACGAGGGCAGGAAAAGGCCAAAACCAGTCGTGTTCTTCTGACCAATCATGCCTATCTGGTCACTCGTTTGGAAGACAATCCAGAGTTTGTCGACAACCGTTTGATGATCTTGGATGAAGCTCAAAAAATACTGCTAGCTCTCGAAAATTTAGCCCAGCAGGCTTATCTCCTTGAGGACCTTGTAATTCAAATTGATAAGTCCATAGAGTCAGTGGAGGATTTGGTTCAGAAGCGTTTGCTTGAGAGTATTGGCTTTGAATGTCGTTACTTGATAGAGCACTATCAGTCAGGTCTTAAGAATGGAAAGTGGTTGGTTTCTCTTGAACAGTTGCGACAGCATTTTTCGGAGCTAGCTCTCCCAGAGTATAGAGAGATTGCAAACTTTTTCACCTCGGACCGTGAATTTTGGCTTGTTACAGCAGAAAAATCGAGCAAGGATATCCTGATTTGTTCAAGCAAAAAAGGTCGCTTTATACTAGCAGATTTATTGCCAGAAGACTGCAGGTTCCTAGGAGTATCGGCCACTCTTGAAATCAGCAATCGGGTTTCCCTAGCAGATCTATTGGGCTTTCCAGATGCTCCGCTTGTTAGGCTTGATGTAGCAAAACAGGAGCAACAAGAAGTCTTTCTAATTGATGACTTTCCTCTTGTGACGGAAGTTTCACCTTTTGACTATGCTAGTGAAGTAGCTTCTGTTATCCGAGGTTTACAAGCCTTCCAAGAACCCTTATTGGTTTTGTTTACCTCAAAAGAAATGCTGCTGGCAGTTTCGGACCTGCTCGACCAACCGCATCTAGCTCAGTATAAAAATGGGGAACCAAGCCAACTGAAAAAACGTTTTGAAAAAGGTGAACGCCAGATCTTGCTTGGAACAGGCAGTTTCTGGGAAGGGGTTGATTTTTCAACCCATCCTTGTGTAATTCAAGTGATTCCGAGATTGCCTTTCCAAAACCCCCAAGAGCCTTTAACCAAAAAATTAAACCAAGAACTGCGTCAAGAAGGGAAGAATCCTTTCTATGATTATCAGTTACCGATGGCGATCATTCGACTAAAACAAGCCCTGGGCCGTACTGTTAGACGATCTAATCAAGGTTCGGTTGCTCTAATCTTAGACAGTCGTGTCGTCAGCAAGCGTTACGGCAAACAAATCGCTCAGGCCTTGTCAAAAGAAAGGGCTGTTCAGGTTCTTTCTAGAGAACAGCTAGAGCCTGCTGTAGCTGATTTTCTCCAATCTCGTCGCAATAGAATGAAAGAAAAATCCAAGAAAGAGAAAAGGTAAAAAATATGAAACGTTCCTTCGACTCTCGAGTCGATTATAGCCTCCTCCTACCAGTGTTTAGTTTACTGGTGATTGGAGTAGTGGCCATTTATATAGCAGTTAGTCATGACTATCCAAATAATGTATTACCAATTCTAGGTCAGCAAATCGCTTGGATTGCCTTGGGGCTTGTCATTGGATTTGTGGTCATGTTCTTTAATACCGAGTTTTTATGGAAGGTGACTCCCTATCTTTATGGTCTAGGGCTAGCTTTGATGGTCCTACCTCTTGTTTTCTACAATCCAAATCTTGTAGCGTCAACAGGTGCCAAGAACTGGGTATCGATTGGTGGAACGACACTTTTCCAGCCATCGGAATTCATGAAGATTTCCTATATCTTGATGTTGGCTCGAGCCATTGTAAGATTCACTCAAAAACACAAGGAATGGCGACGGACTATTCCCTTGGATTTCCTATTGATTGGTTGGATGATCGCCTTTACTATACCAGTCTTGATCCTCTTAGCCCTACAAAGTGATCTGGGGACTGCCTTGGTCTTTGTAGCTATTTTTTCCGGTATGGTTCTCCTTTCAGGTGTTTCGTGGAAGATTATCATTCCGGTCTTTGCGACAGGAGTGACTGCAGTTGCAGGCTTCATGGCCATCTTTATAAGCAAGGATGGACGTGCCTTCTTGCATCAGATTGGGATGCCAACTTACCAGATCAACCGCATCTTGGCTTGGCTCAATCCCTTTGACTTTGCGCAAACAACGACTTACCAACAGGCGCAGGGACAAATTGCGATTGGAAGTGGTGGCTTGTTTGGACAAGGTTTTAATGTGTCCAATCTCCTCATTCCAGTACGTGAAAGTGATATGATTTTTACGGTGATTGCTGAAGATTTTGGCTTCATTGGTTCGGTCTTTGTCGTTGCCTTGTACTTACTTCTCATCTATCGGATGTTGAAGATTACTCTCAGGTCAAATAACCAGTTCTACACCTACATTTCGACTGGTTTTATCATGATGTTGCTCTTCCATATCTTTGAAAATATCGGTGCCGTGACAGGCTTACTTCCTTTGACAGGGATTCCTCTGCCATTTATTTCTCAAGGGGGCTCCGCAATTATTAGTAACCTCATCGGTGTTGGTCTCCTCTTGTCTATGAGTTACCAGACCAATCTAGCAGAAGAGAAAAGTGGAATAGTTCCATTCAAACGAAAGAAAGTCGTCCTAAAACAAATCAAATAAGGAGGCCACTATGGCAAAAGTTGCAGTTATCTTAGCAAATGGCTTTGAAGAAATCGAAGCCTTGACAGTAATCGATGTCTTGCGTCGAGCAAACATTTCCTGTGATATGGTAGGATTTGAGGAGCAGGTGACGGGATCACATGACATTCGGGTAACAGCCGACCGTATCTTTGATGGTGATTTGTCTGACTATGACTTGGTAGTTCTTCCAGGTGGCATGCCAGGATCAGCTCACCTACGGGATAATCCAGCCCTCATTTCTGAGATTAAAGCCTTTGATCAAGCTGGAAAGAAAATTGCAGCTATCTGTGCAGCTCCAATCGCTCTCCATCAAGCAGGTGTCCTGAAAGACAAGCACTTTACTTGTTATGACGGAGTTCAGGAGCAAATTACTGACGGAATTTATCAAAAACAAACAGTGGTTGTAGATGGTAATCTAACAACTAGCCGAGGACCGTCAACCGCACTTGCCTTTGCCTATGAATTGGTAGAGCAATTGGGAGGAGATGCTGA
Organism: Streptococcus oralis SK610; assembly: GCF_000257455.1. Taxonomy (GTDB): domain Bacteria; phylum Bacillota; class Bacilli; order Lactobacillales; family Streptococcaceae; genus Streptococcus; species Streptococcus oralis_CB. The sequence goes on along the minus strand of NZ_AJKQ01000026.1, from coordinate 120,220 downwards.
AAGTTTACGAGACGGCATGCTCTATCGGGATGTCTTTGGAAATCAACAGTAAGACGAGAGTTCGGCTCTCGTTTTTTTATTTACTCCATTTCTAAAAAATGTTTCATATGATTGTCCTGTGCTTGTATATCAATCTTTTATAAATCAACCAAGATTCGTTTAACATAAGAAGGAAATCTATCTCTAGAAATGTTAGTGTTTTCAAGTTGTTAGATAGAATACTTCAGATTGTTACTGAAATCAATAGTTTCATGAAAAAGATATAATATTCAATAAATGCTATATTAAAATGCTTTATCATGCGAATTAATCTGCTTGTATTAATTTGAAATATAAAGTACTTTCTCTGTAATATAATTGAAACGTGTTACTAGTATATTAAAATTAGTAAGAATTTTTTGCATATACGAAACTGGGGGAGTGATATGTTGGAAACTTTCGGAAAAATATTCAAAGTCATTAGAGAATCAAAAAAAATGTCCCTGAAAGAGGTGGCTGCTGGTGATATTTCCGTGGCTCAGCTATCCCGTTTTGAACGGGGAGTCAATGGGATCACACTTGATTCTTTTTATTGTTGTTTAAAAAATATGGCTGTTTCCCTAGAGGAGTTTCAGTATGTTTACCATAATTACATTGATTCAGATGATGTGCTGTTCTCAAAAAAAGTAGCTGATGCATATCAGGAAAACAATGTTGTCAAGCTCCAGAATATTTTGTCTAGCTCAGAAGCTTTGACCGAACAGTTTCCTGAGAAGAAAAACTATAAACTCAATACGATCATTGTCAGAGCTCTTCTGTCTTCCTGTTGCCCAGATTTTCAGATTAGCAAGAAGGATATAGAATTTCTGACGGATCATCTCTTTTCTGTTGAGGAGTGGGGGCGTTATGAACTCTGGCTCTTTACAAACAGTGTTGATTTGATGACCTTGGAAACGCTGGAAACCTTCGCTAGTGAGATGATCAATCGTACCCAGTTTTATAACAACCTACCTGAAAATCGCCGCCGTATTATCAAGATGCTACTTAATGTCATTAGCGTCTGTATAGAAGGAAACCATCTGCTAGTTGCTATGAGGTTTCTCAATTATCTCGATCACTCTAAAATTCCTGAAACAGATCTATATGATCGAACGCTGATTAAGTATCATAGGGCTCTGTATGCCTACAAGGTTGGGAATACTAATGCTCTCAGTGACATCGAGCAATGCCTATCTTTTTTTGAATTTTTAGATTCCTTTGGTGTTGCCCAAAAGCTTAAAGAACAGTTTGAAAGAATTTGCCTTTTATAGTTGTAGATGTGCAACAAAAAATGATCATTTTGAAAAATATACTAGAATAAGGGCATAACTTTATACTAAATTCAGAAGGAGGCTTTATGATGGAGAAAAAGATTCATTATAAGATGCATAAAGTTAAGAAAAACTGGGTAGCCATTGCTTTGACTACCTTGGCCCTTATTGTAGCACCAAAGGTACTTGGTCTAGAACCAGGCGTTGTCCATGCGGATGATGTAAAGCAGGTTGTAGTTCAAGAACCTGCTACAGTTCAGACTAGTGGTCTGGGTCAGCAAACTCCAGCCCAAGCTAACGTAGCTTCTGAGAAAGAAGCAGAAAAAGCAACCCCTGCAGACAAGGTGACAGGCGATGTTGCTGCTAGTGAAAAACCTGCTAAACCAGCAGAAAATACGGAAGCAACAGTTCAAACCAATGCTCAAGAGCCTGCTAAACCAGCAGATACGAAAGAAGCATCTACAGAAAAGGCTGCTGTTGCTGAAGAAGTTAAAGCTGCTAATGCAATCACAGAAACTCCTAAAACAGAAGTAGCAGAGCAGAATAAACAAGCAGGGCCAACAACTGCCCAAGACCAAGAAGGCGACAAACGAGAAAAATCGGCTGTTGAAGACAAGATTGTTGCAAATCCAAAGGTTGCAAAGAAAGATCGCTTGCCTGAACCTACTCAAAAACAAGGAGCAGTAGCTGAAAGAATGGTGGCAGATCAGGCTCAACCTGCACCTGTAAATGCTGACCACGATGATAATGTCCTATCTCACATCAAGACCATTGATGGTAAAAATTACTATGTTCAGGACGATGGTACAGTTAAAAAGAATTTTGCAGTTGAACTTAATGGGAGAATACTTTATTTTGATGCAGAAACTGGTGCCTTAGTTGATTCAAACGAATATCAGTTCCAACAAGGAACCAGCAGTCTCAATAATGAATTCTCCCAAAAGAATGCTTTCTATGGTACGACTGACAAGGATATTGAAACTGTAGACGGTTATTTGACAGCAGATAGCTGGTATCGTCCAAAGTTCATCTTAAAAGATGGAAAAACATGGACGGCATCGACAGAAACAGACTTACGTCCTCTTTTGATGGCTTGGTGGCCTGATAAACGTACTCAGATTAATTACCTCAACTATATGAATCAGCAAGGTCTGGGAGCAGGTGCTTTTGAAAACAAAGTGGAACAAGCTCTCCTGACAGGTGCTTCTCAGCAGGTTCAGCGCAAAATTGAGGAAAAAATTGGTAAAGAAGGCGATACCAAATGGTTGAGAACGCTGATGGGTGCCTTTGTCAAAACCCAGCCAAACTGGAATATCAAGTCAGAGTCTGAAACAACTGGTACTAAAAAGGACCACTTGCAGGGTGGAGCTTTGCTTTATACTAATAATGAGAAGAGCTCTCATGCTGACTCTAAGTTCCGTCTGCTTAACCGTACCCCTACTAGTCAAACAGGGACACCTAAGTACTTTATTGACAAGTCAAACGGTGGTTATGAGTTCTTGCTCGCTAACGACTTTGACAACTCTAATCCAGCTGTTCAAGCCGAACAACTCAACTGGTTGCATTTTATGATGAACTTTGGAAGCATCGTAGCCAATGATCCGACTGCTAATTTTGATGGAGTTCGTGTCGATGCGGTGGACAATGTCAACGCAGACTTGCTCCAAATCGCATCTGACTACTTCAAGTCTCGCTACAAGGTAGGAGAAAGTGAAGAAGAAGCTATCAAGCATTTGTCTATCTTGGAAGCTTGGTCTGATAACGATCCTGACTACAACAAAGATACTAAAGGTGCTCAACTAGCAATTGACAACAAGCTACGCTTGTCCTTGCTTTATTCATTCATGCGTAATCTATCTATCCGTAGCGGAGTAGAGCCAACGATTACAAATAGTCTAAATGACCGTTCTTCTGAAAAGAAAAATGGCGAACGAATGGCTAACTATATCTTTGTGCGGGCTCATGACAGTGAAGTACAAACCGTTATTGCCGACATCATCCGGGAAAATATCAATCCAAATACGGATGGTTTGACCTTTACTATGGATGAACTCAAGCAAGCCTTCAAGATCTACAACGAAGATATGCGCAAGGCAGACAAGAAGTATACGCAGTTCAACATCCCAACTGCTCATGCTCTCATGCTCTCCAATAAAGACTCTATCACTCGGGTCTACTATGGTGATCTCTATACCGATGATGGTCAATACATGGAGAAAAAATCTCCTTACCACGACGCTATCGATGCCTTGTTGCGTGCTCGTATTAAGTATGTAGCAGGTGGACAAGACATGAAAGTCACATATATGGGTGTCCCTCGTGAGGCTGATAAATGGTCTTACAATGGTATTTTGACTTCTGTGCGCTACGGTACTGGTGCCAATGAAGCAACAGATGAAGGAACAGCAGAAACTCGTACTCAAGGGATGGCTGTTATTGCTTCAAACAACCCTAACCTCAAGTTAAATGTATGGGATAAACTGCAAGTCAATATGGGAGCAGCCCACAAGAATCAATACTATCGCCCTGTGCTTTTGACGACCAAAGATGGTATTTCCCGCTATCTAACTGACGAAGAAGTGCCGCAATCGCTCTGGAAGAAGACAGATGCTAATGGTATTTTGACCTTTGATATGAATGATATTGCAGGCTACAGCAATGTACAGGTTTCTGGATATCTGGCTGTTTGGGTACCAGTTGGCGCTAAGGCAGATCAGGATGCTCGTACAACAGCAAGCAAGAAGAAAAACGCTAGTGGTCAAGTTTATGAATCTAGCGCAGCTCTTGATTCTCAGTTGATTTACGAAGGCTTCTCTAACTTCCAAGACTTTGCAACCCGCGATGACCAATATACCAATAAAGTCATTGCTAAAAATGTCAACCTCTTCAAGGAATGGGGAGTAACTTCATTTGAGCTACCACCTCAGTATGTATCTAGCCAAGACGGTACTTTCTTAGATTCTATCATTCAGAATGGTTATGCCTTTGAAGACCGCTACGATATGGCGATGAGCAAGAACAATAAATATGGTTCTTTAAAAGATTTGCTCAATGCTCTCCGTGCTCTTCACAGTGTCAATATCCAAGCCATCGCGGACTGGGTACCAGACCAAATCTATAACCTACCAGGCAAGGAAGTGGTAACAGCAACACGTGTCAATAACTATGGAACCTACCGTGAAGGTTCAGAAATCAAGGAAAAACTCTATGTAGCTAATAGTAAGACCAATGGGACTGATTTCCAAGGTAAATACGGTGGAGCTTACTTGGATGAGCTTAAAGCTAAATATCCAGAGATCTTTGAACGAGTACAGATTTCCAATGGTCAAAAGATGACAACAGATGAGAAGATTACCAAGTGGTCGGCTAAGTACTTCAATGGTACCAATATCTTAGGTCGTGGTGCTTACTATGTTCTTAAAGACTGGGCTAGCAACGACTATCTCACTAACAGAAATGGCGAGATAGTATTGCCTAAGCAATTAGTTAATAAGAATGCTTACACAGGATTTGTTAGTGATGCCAATGGTACTAAGTTCTATTCAACTAGTGGTTATCAAGCTAAAAATTCCTTTATCCAAGATGAAAATGGAAATTGGTATTACTTCGATAAACGAGGCTATCTTGTAACAGGTGCTCATGAAATTGATGGCAAGCACGTTTATTTCTTGAAGAATGGTATTCAACTTCGTGATTCTATCCGTGAAGATGAAAATGGTAATCAGTACTACTATGATCAAACTGGTGCCCAAGTTCTCAACCGTTACTACACTACTGATGGTCAAAACTGGCGTTACTTTGATGCCAAGGGCGTTATGGCTCGAGGTCTTGTCAAGATAGGAGATGGACAGCAATTCTTTGATGAAAACGGCTATCAGGTTAAGGGCAAGATTGTGAGTGCTAAAGATGGCAAACTTCGTTACTTTGACAAGGATTCAGGAAATGCTGTTATCAATCGTTTTGCTCAAGGTGATAACCCAAGTGATTGGTACTATTTCGGAGCAGATGGAGTTGCAGTGACAGGTCTTCAAAAGATTGGTCAACAAACACTTTACTTTGACCAAGATGGCAAGCAAGTCAAGGGTAAAATCGTGACACTTTCAGATAAGAGTATCCGTTACTTTGATGCCAACTCAGGAGAAATGGCGGTCGGCAAGTTTGCTGAAGGTGCCAAGAACGAATGGTATTACTTAGACAAAACTGGTAAAGCAGTGACAGGTCTTCAAAAGATTGGCAAACAAACACTTTACTTTGACCAAGATGGTAAGCAAGTCAAGGGTAAAGTAGTAACTTTGGCTGATAAATCCATCCGTTACTTTGATGCCAACTCAGGAGAAATGGCAGTCGGCAAGTTTGCAGAAGGTGCCAAGAACGAATGGTATTACTTTGACCAAACTGGAAAAGCAGTGACAGGCCTTCAAAAGATTGGCAAACAAACACTTTACTTCGACCAAGATGGCAAGCAAGTCAAGGGTAAAATCGTGACACTTTCAGATAAGAGTATCCGTTATTTTGATGCTAACTCAGGAGAGATGGCAACCGACAAGTTTGTCGAAGGTTCCCCAAATGAGTGGTACTATTTTGATCAAACTGGAAAAGCAGTGACAGGCTTGCAGCAGGTTGGTCAACAGACTCTCTATTTCACGAAAGACGGCAAGCAAGTCAAAGGAAAAGTTGTTGATGTGAATGGAGTTAGTCGATATTTCGATGCCAATTCAGGGGATATGGCTCGAAGCAAATGGATTCAACTTGAAGATGGAAGTTGGATGTATTTTGACCGCGATGGTAGAGGTCAAAACTTCGGAAGAAACTAATCGAATGTAGCTCAACAAAAATCAAACTTTATCTGATGATATACAAAAACGATAACACCTTAAAAGGATGTTATCGTTTTTTGCCTGTTTGGAGAATAAATGACAATTGAAAAGAAAGATGGAATCATTGGAAACTGAAATGAATTAACAAGAGATTCCATATTGGAATAATCTTTTTCTGCACTCTATTGTGGCATTCAAAGCAATGAGGATTCTATTTTTAAAGTTTTGAAATCCAAAAGCGTTTCGTTTGCGAACAATGACGCGGTTGTTAGTAGTTTCTATTTTTTAATTTGTACATTTGAGATAGGAAAGATTTTGCTTGATTATTCATAGAGGAGCTATTCTTCACAAAAAGGCTCCATCGATGCAATAGTGTTTTACTCTATATAGAAATTATAGAGCCGAAAAATCTAGGAAATCATCGCTTTTTTCATAAAAAAATGGTATAATGAAGGGTATGAAATATCACGACTATATATGGGATTTAGGTGGTACCCTATTGGATAATTATGAGACTTCTACTGCAGCCTTTGTAGAAACCTTAGCCCAATATGGAATAGAGCAAGAACACGACCGTGTCTACGAAGCCTTGAAGGTTTCGACAGCTTTTGCCATCGAGAAGTTTGCACCAGATATCGAGGATTTTTTAGAGAACTACAAAGAAAATGAAGCGCGTGAGCTAGAACATCCAGTTTTGTTTGAGGGAATTCCAGAATTACTCAAAGACATTTCGGACAAGGGTGGTCGTCATTTCTTGGTTTCTCATCGAAATGACCAAGTGCTAGAACTTCTTGCCAAGACCCAGATAGCCAACTACTTCACCGAGGTGGTGACTGCTAGTTCTGGCTTTAAACGAAAACCAGATCCTGAGTCCATGATTTATTTACGTGATAAATATCATATTACATCTGGTTTGGTCATTGGTGACAGAAATATTGATATAGAAGCAGGTAAAGCTGCTGGCTTAGATGCCTATCTTTTTAATAACGTTGCGACATTGAGACAAGCAATAGACATGTAAGAAAAGGGAAAAAATGACAGAAGAAATCAAAAATCAACAGGCACAGGATTATGATGCCAGTCAAATTCAAGTTTTAGAGGGACTTGAAGCTGTTCGTATGCGTCCAGGTATGTATATTGGATCGACTTCAAAAGAAGGTCTTCACCATCTAGTATGGGAAATCGTTGATAACTCAATTGACGAAGCCTTAGCTGGATTTGCCAGTCACATCCAAGTCTTTATAGAGCCTGATAATTCCATCACCGTTGTGGATGATGGGCGTGGAATTCCTGTTGATATTCAGGAAAAGACAGGACGTCCTGCTGTTGAGACCGTCTTTACAGTCCTTCATGCTGGAGGAAAATTCGGCGGTGGCGGATACAAGGTCTCAGGTGGATTGCACGGTGTAGGTTCATCAGTAGTAAACGCTCTTTCAACACAACTAGATGTCCATGTTCACAAAAACGGCAAAATTCATTACCAAGAATACCGTCGTGGTCATGTAGTTGCTGATCTTGAGGTGGTTGGAGATACGGATAAAACTGGAACAACAGTTCACTTCACACCAGATCCAGAGATTTTTACAGAAACAACAACTTTTGACTTTGAAAAATTAAACAAACGTATTCAAGAATTAGCCTTTTTGAACCGAGGACTTCGAATTTCAATTACAGACAAGCGTGAAGGTCTCGAACAAACCAAGCATTATCACTATGAAGGTGGGATTGCTAGCTACGTTGAGTATATCAACGAAAATAAGGATGTTATCTTTGACAAACCAATCTATACAGATGGTGAAATGGATGATATCACAGTTGAAGTAGCCATGCAGTACACAACCGGTTACCACGAAAACGTCATGAGTTTCGCCAATAACATTCACACCCATGAAGGTGGTACGCATGAGCAAGGTTTCCGTACAGCACTGACGCGTGTTATCAACGATTATGCCCGCAAGAATAAACTGCTAAAAGACAATGAAGACAACCTGACAGGGGAAGATGTTCGTGAAGGTTTGACTGCTGTTATCTCAGTCAAGCACCCAAATCCGCAGTTTGAAGGACAAACCAAGACCAAACTGGGAAATAGCGAAGTGGTTAAGATTACCAACCGCCTCTTTAGCGATGCCTTTTCTGATTTCCTCATGGAGAATCCGCAGATTGCCAAGCGCATCGTGGAAAAAGGGATTTTGGCTGCCAAGGCTCGTGTAGCTGCTAAGCGTGCGCGTGAAGTCACTCGCAAGAAATCTGGCTTGGAAATTTCCAATCTTCCTGGGAAATTAGCAGACTGTTCTTCAAATAACCCTGCTGAAACCGAACTCTTTATCGTTGAGGGAGACTCAGCTGGTGGATCAGCTAAATCTGGTCGTAACCGTGAATTCCAAGCTATCTTGCCAATTCGTGGTAAGATTTTGAACGTTGAAAAAGCCAGCATGGATAAAATTCTTGCCAACGAAGAAATTCGGAGCCTTTTCACAGCCATGGGAACAGGCTTTGGGGCAGAATTTGATGTCACTAAGGCTCGTTACCAAAAACTCGTTTTGATGACCGATGCCGATGTTGATGGAGCACACATTCGAACCCTCTTACTGACTCTGATTTACCGCTATATGAAACCAATTCTAGAAGCTGGATATGTCTACATTGCCCAACCTCCAATTTACGGAGTAAAAGTTGGAAGTGAGATTAAAGAATACATCCAGCCAGGTGCGGATCAAGAAATTAAACTCCAAGAAGCCTTAGCACGTCACAGTGAAGGGCGTTCAAAACCAACCATCCAACGTTATAAAGGTTTAGGAGAAATGGATGACCACCAATTGTGGGAAACAACCATGGATCCAGAACATCGCTTGATGGCGCGTGTTTCGGTAGATGATGCTGCCGAAGCAGATAAGATTTTTGATATGTTGATGGGGGATCGAGTAGAACCTCGTCGCGAATTTATCGAAGAAAACGCTGTTTACAGTACACTTGACGTCTAAAAAATGTGGGAAATAGTTCCCTTGGTTTAAAAAATATGATATAATCATTACGATTGTTTCTAGTATAAAAGGAGTTTGATATGTCTAATGGACAACTAATTTATCTAATGGTTGCGATTGCAGTCATTCTGATCTTAGCTTATGTAATAGCCATCTTTTTACGTAAGCGTAATGTAAGCAGATTAACGGCCCTTGAAGAAAGAAAAGAAGAACTCTACAACCTTCCTGTAAATGATGAGGTTGAAGCCGTTAAAAACATGCACTTGATTGGTCAAAGTCAGGTGACCTTCCGTGAATGGAATCAAAAATGGGTTGATTTATCTCTGAACTCATTTGCTGATATTGAAAATCACCTCTTTGAAGCTGAAAGCTACAATAATTCTTTCCGTTTTTTCAAAGCTGCTCACAAGATTGATCAAATTGAAAGCCAAATTGGCTTGATTGAAGAAGATATTGCAGCTATTCGCAATGCCCTTTCTGAACTTGAAAAACAAGAATCTAAGAATAGTGGCCGTGTCCTTCATGCTTTGGACTTGTTTGAATCCCTTCAACATACCGTTGCAGAAGATTCGGAGAAATATGGGAAGGCCCTTCCTGAGATTGAGAAACAATTGGAAAACATCCAATCGGAATTCTCTCAATTTGTTACCCTAAATTCATCAGGTGACCCAGTTGAAGCGGCAGCAATTCTTGATTCAACTGAAAATCATATTCTCGCTTTGACACACATCGTTGAGCGAATTCCAGCTCTTGTTGAAACCTTGACAAAGGAACTGCCAGAACAATTGGCAGATTTGGAAGAAGGTTATCGCAAGCTGTTGGATGCCAACTACCACTTTACAGAAACAGATATTGAATCCCGTTTCCAACTTTTGCATGAGTCTTTGAAAAATAATCAAGAAAATATTCGTCAGTTGGAATTGGACAATGCAGAGTATGAAAATAATCGCATCCAAGAAGAAATCAACGCACTTTATGATATCTTCACTCGTGAAATTGCAGCTCAAAAAGTAGTTGAAAGTCTTCTTGTTACATTACCAACTTATCTCAACCACTTGAAAGAAAATAATCAGGTGCTTGTTCAAGACCTTGAACGCTTGACTAAAACCTACCTTCTTCCTGAAAGTGATGGTAATCATGTTCGTCGTCTTCAAGCAGAATTGGCTGCACTTGATACGGCAATCATGGAAGTGACAGAGGATCAAGGTGAGTCAACACAAGCCTACTCTGCTCTTGAAGAACAGTTGGAAATGCTTCAAAGCAACCTCAAGGATATAGAGGATGAGCAAATCTCTGTTAGCGAACGACTTGCGCAAATTGAAAAAGACGACCTCAATGCTCGCCAAAAAGCAAATGTCTATGTGAACCGTTTGCATACTATCAAACGTTACATGGAGAAGAGAAACTTGCCAGGTATTCCTCAAAGTTTCTTGAAACTTTTCTTTACTGCAAGTCATAACACAGAAGATCTGATGGCAGAGTTAGAACAACCACAAGTGAATATTGAATCGGTTAAACGAATTCTTGAAATTGCAACAAATGATATGGAAGCACTTGAAACAGAAACCTATGATATCGTTCAATATGCAACCTTGACGGAGCAACTCTTGCAATACTCAAACCGTTACCGTTCATTCGATGAGCGTATCCAAGAGGCATTCAACGAAGCGCTTGAAATTTTTGAAAAAGAGTTTGACTATCAGGCATCATTTGAAAAAATTTCACAAGCCTTGGAAGTTGCTGAACCAGGGGTTACAAACCGTTTTGTAACTTCATATGAGAAAACACGTGAAGCGATTCGTTTTTAAAAATAGAAGCTTAGAAGATTTCTAAGCTTTTTTATTTTCCTAAAAAAAGACAGAATCCCTGTTTATCATTGAAATAATAGCCTCGATTTGATATGATGGAAATATGAAAAAAAATAGAGCGAAACGTGTTTCTCACGATAAAACGAGAAGGCTATTGCTTTCCCTTGTTGGAATCTTTGGAATTGCTACGATTCTATTAGGGAGTGCTATTGGTTATAAGCTACTACAAAAGCAATCTTACGAACAAAAAATTGAAGCGCTAAAAAGCGAAAAGGACCAGCAATTCAACTCAGGTAGTCAGAAGGACCATTTCCGAAAAGGTCAAGCTGAGGTGATTGCCTACTACCCTCTTCAAGGAGAGGAAGTCATTGCGTCTGTTAGAGAAAAAATCAACCAGGATATTAAAGAAAAGCTGGAAGATAAAGAGGACTTGGTCTTTTATTATACCGAGCAGTTGGATCCTGTCTTAAAGGGAGTTGTTGCTCGTAATATCAGCAAGCAAGTCTACGATTTGTCTGCATCAAAGGTTGAAGAAAAAGAAAAGACTTCCTTAGGGAAAATTTTCTTGACCGAAGATGGGAAAGATTTTGACCTCAGTAAACTCTTCAAAGATGCAAGCAAGGCTAAGGAACTCTTACTGACTCAAATCAAATCAACTCTAGAAGATAAGAAACTTGACCAGGCAAAAATTGATCAAGTTATAAAGAGCTTCACAGACCAAGAATTGGCATCATGGAGCTTTGATTATAAGGATAGTCAAATCATCCTTTATCCTGCTAATGCTGGAGAGACTGTTGAGGAAATTGCTTTGCCCATATCCAGTTTCTTTGATGTCATTGAGTCTTCTTATCTATTAGAAAAGGATGCTGAACTTTACCAAGCATACTTTGCTAAGAAAAATAAAAAAGTTGTAGCCTTGACCTTTGACGATGGTCCAAATCCAACTACAACCACGCAGGCTTTGGATACTTTAGCTAAATATGGTGTAAAAGCAACCTTCTTTGTACTTGGTAAAAACATTGCAGGTAATGAAAATCTTCTAAAACGAATGAAATCAGAGGGTCATGTTGTAGGAAACCACAGCTGGAGTCACCCCGTTCTTTCACAACTTTCGCTCGAAGATGCTAAAAAACAAATCACTGATACAGAAGATTTGTTAACTCAAGTTTTAGGATCGAGCTCTAAACTGATGCGCCCACCTTATGGTGCCATCACTGATGATATTCGAAATGGCCTTGATTTAAGCTTCATCATGTGGGATGTGGATAGTTTGGACTGGAAGAGTAAAAATGAGACAGCCATTTTGACAGAGATTCAACGTCAGGTTCGCAATGGTTCTATCATCCTCATGCATGATATCCATGGTCCTTCAGTTAATTCTCTACCAAGTGTTATTGAGTATTTAAAGGGTGAAGGGTATACATTTGTGACCGTTCCTGAATTGCTCAATTCTCGCTTAAAAGCTCACGAGATCTATTACGATCGTGATCAATAATTGTTAAAATCTAAAGGGGCAAGTGTTCTGATAATCAGGATTTTGTTTCTTTAGATTTTCTTCACATAGAAAGGAAAAACGATGAAATCATACACCCTTAATAATGGAGTTTCAATTCCTGTACTAGGATTTGGAACATGGAAAGCTGAAAATGGAGAAGTAGCCTACCAAGCCGTTTTAGAAGCCTTAAAGGCTGGTTATCGTCATATCGATACTGCAGCTATCTATAAAAATGAGGAAAGTGTTGGTCGTGCTATTCGAGATAGCGGTATTCCAAGACAAGAAATTTTTGTAACGACCAAACTCTGGAATACCAATCACAGCTATGATGAAGCTCGCCAAGCATTTGAAGAATCAATGGAAAAACTGGGATTGGATTATCTAGATTTGTACCTTATCCATTGGCCAAATCCAAAACCACTAAGAGAAAATGAGGCATGGAAAACTCGCAATGCCGATGTCTGGAGAGCGATGGAGGATCTTTACCAAGAAGGCAAAATCCGTGCTATCGGCGTTAGTAATTTCCTTCCCCATCATTTGGATGCCTTACTTGAGACAGCAAGAATCATCCCAGCGGTCAATCAGGTGCGCTTGGCACCAGGAGTTTATCAAGAGGAAGTGGTTGACTACTGTAGAGAGAAAAGCATTCTTCTAGAGGCATGGGGACCTTTTGGCCAAGGAGAGTTGTTTGAACAGAAAGAAGTCCAAGAAATTGCTGCTAAGCATGGGAAATCAGTGGCTCAAATTGCCTTGGCTTGGAGTTTGGCAGAAGGATTTTTACCCCTACCTAAGTCAGTGACAGCCTCTCGCATCCAGAGCAATCTTGATTGTTTTGGAATTGAACTCAGCAAAGACGATCGAGAAGTCTTAAAGACAATTTTAGTGACTTCGGGCGCACCTCGTGTGGATGAGATGGATTTTTAGTTTGTGAAATCTATTTATACCAAAATAACAAAGACTAGGAATTTTAAATCCTAGTCTTTTTGTGTATAAAAAATCTAAATTGTTTGTATAATAAAATAATTTTATGGATTGAAATATAGGAACGAATTTAAAAAACTTTGGTTTGATGGAGCAAATAACACGAATGATAAAATTAAATAAGCAAAATATATACGTAAATATTACATTTTTGTGACAATTCAGATTTTTATGAAAATTTATGATTATTTGCGTTATAATAGGTATACTTTAAAGAAAAAGGAGATTATTTATGAATAGACGACAACGTTTTTCATTACGGAAATACAAATTTGGTCTTGCTTCAGTTTTATTGGGAACTGCATTGGTTTTTGGAGCAAGTCAAGTCAGTGCTAATGAGCAGAGTACAGGTGAAAATCAAGCTCAAACTCAGGAAATTAAGACAGAGCTAAAAGACGATAAACACTCAAACTCTGCGACTGACCAAACCAATACTAATGGGATTGCACCAGTAGTTGGAGAGAAACAAGAAGCTGAAACTTCTAAAGAGGATGCTAGTAAACAAGATGCTAAGGTAGAAGCTCCGGTTGATAAAACTGCTGAAGCCCAAGAATCAGGAAAAGATAGCGCAGTTGCAAAAGAAGAAAATCAAGGTGTCGTTCAAAAAGAAACAACAGTCGATACCAGTACAGCGCCTGCTACTGAGAAGGCTTCTAACATAGAGAACAAAGACGCTCAAGCAACGACAGCTCCTAAAACTACTGGAGAAATAGCAACTACTGAAAAAGAACAAGAAAAAGCTGAGTCTGCAAAACCCAATAGTCTTTCAAGTAATGATATCATCACAGTACCGAAAACTTGGAAGGCTGGTTACAAGGGGACGGGGACCGTTGTTGCCATTATTGACTCTGGGCTTGATTTGAATCATGAGGTACTTCGAATTTCGGATCCGTCAAAAGCAAAATTTAAAAACAAGGAAGCCATCGAAGCAGCTAAAAAGGCCGCTGGAATCGATTACGGTAAATGGTATAGCGATAAGGTTGTCTATGCCTACGATTACTTTGACGGAACAGATAAGATCAAAGAAGCAGAAAGAACTTCTCATGGGATGCACGTAACAGGGATTGCAGCTGGAAACCCTGATAAAGAGGCACCAAATGGTGAAAAGGTCTATGGTGTTGCGCCAGAAGCCCAAGTCATGTTTATGCGTGTCTTTTCAGACCGCCAAAAAACGACCAGTTCGGCCCTTTATGTAAAGGCGATTGATGACGCAGTTGCCTTGGGAGCAGATGCCATTAATATGAGTTTGGGATCTAGCACAGGTTCTATGGTGGATGCTGGTTCTGATATTGTGGATGCCATCAAACGGGCTCGTGCCAAGGGAGTGTCTGTTCTTATCTCAGCAGGAAATAGCAATACATTCGGAAATGGTTATTCAAAACCACTAGCCGAAAACCCAGACTATGGCTTGGTTGGAAATCCATCCACTGTTGAAGACTCAATTTCAGTTGCTTCTGTTAACAACAAAACATTGACAACGCCGGTTTTTGAAGTCAAAGGTCTAGAGGGAAATGCCGGTCTTCATAACGGAAAATTTGATTATAATCAACCTGAAGCAGATAAGGACTTTGAAAAAGGAAAAGAGTACGAATACGTCGAAGCAGGCTTAGGTCGTGAAGAAGACTTTGCGAAGTTGGATTTAACTGGGAAACTTGCCCTCATTCAGCGTGGAGCCATGAACTTTTCAGAGAAGATCAAAAATGCACGAAAACACGGTGCAGTTGGTGCTTTGATCTACAATAATGTAGAGGGCGCAAACATCAATATGGCTATTGATGATGAAGCAAAGAAAATTCCTTCTGTATTTATTTCTAAACAGTATGGTGAAGCCTTAAAATCTGGGAACTACAAGATTGTTTTTAATGACAAGATGGATAATCGTCCTTCTGATGTAGCCAATCAGCTATCTGACTTTTCAAGTTGGGGAGTGACTACCGATGGACAATTGAAACCAGACGTGACAGCTCCTGGCGGCAATATCTATTCATCCTTTAATGACAATACCTATGGTAGTATCAGCGGCACCAGTATGGCGGCTCCTCACGTTACGGGTGTTGCAGTTTTGGTTAAGGAATACCTTCAAAAACACCATCCAGAATTGACTCCTGAGCAAGTATCAGAGACTGTCAAGGCCTTAATCATGTCAACTGCAAAACCACATGTTAATAAGGATACAGGCACTTATACCTCTCCTCGTCAGCAAGGTTCTGGTATTGTGGATACAGCTGCTGCAGTTTCAACCGACCTCTATGTAACGGGTGAAAATGGTTATCCAAGTGTGACTTTAGGAAATGTTGGAGATCAATTTACTTTCAAGGTCACTGTACACAATATTTCAGATACTGACCGTACTCTCAAGATGGTAGTGAATACCAATACAGACGAAGTCCAAGATGGAAAATTCACCCTTCGACCTCGAAAACTAACGGAGACAGTCTGGTCTGAAGTGACGGTCAAAGCCCACAGCAGTCAAACAGTCACTGTTAAAGTGGATGCTCGAAAATTTGCTGCTGAACTCAGCAAACAAATGCCAAATGGCTATTTCCTTGAAGGGTTTGTTCGCTTTGTAGATCCAGCAGATGATGGGGATATTGTGAGTCTCGCATTTATGGGCTTCCGAGGAGAGTTCCAAAATCTCCCCGCTGTCGAAAAACCAATTTACAACCTTGTTCGAGAAGGGAAGAATGGATTTTACACAGAAGTAGACAAGGGAAATCCTGCCGTTAACTACTCTAATGATGCCACCTATCTCGCAACTTTGCAAAATGACCTTCTAGTTTCTCAAGGTCAACGCCAAGGACGACGAATTACCGTTCTTGGAATCGAACAAAATGCTGAAGGTAAGCATGTTCTTCAGTTGGACGAAAAAGGGAATGTCCGTATTGCTATTTCTCCAAACGATGATGGAAACAAAGACCTGGTTGAATACAAAACGGTTGCTTTGAGAAATCTTGTAAATCTTCGGGCTACAGTTTATGCGGCTACGGATACCAAGCATGAACATCCTATTTGGGAGGGCGATGCAAAGGATCTTCGTAAGAATTATTTTGATGGAGACAGTAGAAATCTGAAGAGTTATATTCTAGATAATACTGCTTGGAGAGGCCAGGATTTTGATGGGAATACTGTTGCAGATGGTTTATATGACTATGTTATTAGTTACACACCAGATGTTCCAGGAGCCAAAGAACAATATACGACCTTTAAGATTCAAATTGATACTCAAAAACCTGTCATCACAAGTGGTTATATTCGCTTTAAAGATGGAAACCAAGAATTCGTAGCTCGAAAACCAAAAGATGTCGGTCAAGGTGGTATCCTTTCAGAAAAAGTCTTCTATATCACACCATTTGACCAGAAAGGGACCATGGTTCTAACTGGGAAAGACCAGTCTGGAACTCGTGCGCTTGAAAACACCCATCTGATCAAAGCCAATGCTGATGGTAGTTATACACTTCCTAAGGATGTTGACAAGGCTAATATTTACTATCTTGTAGAGGATTATGCAGGAAATGTAGACTATATCTCACTTGCTGAACTTGTCCGCGATCAAAATAGTGGGCGAGTGAAAATTGCCTTGAAGGATGCAAAAACAAACCAGGATATTGATACCCTCTACGTCTATCGAATCAAAAATAGCAAGGGGCAATATGTTGATGTTGACAAGACAAAAGCGATTCATTTCTTACAGTTTGGTCATTATACGGCAGAAATTTTCAGTTATGACCGAACAGAATTGAAATTTATCAGTGCCTTGTCCCAAGAGTTTGACTTGACGGAAGAAAATAGTTTCCAAACCATTACCTTCCTAGCAGATCTCCTAGAATATGCACCTGTGTCTGTTTCCTTCAATCAAGTAGTTCCAAAGACGACTACAGTGGTTCTGAAAGGAGAAGATGGGACAAGTATCACTCTTCCTGCTGAAAAATACGGTCAATACGCCTTTGGTAAGAAAGTTGCTACAGGTCGTTATACTGTACAAGTCACCTTGCCAACTGGATATGAACTCCTTGAAGATCTCGTTTCCTTGCTCGTGAAGCCAGGTCGAAATAATGCTTTGCGTCTATCTATTGTGTCTAAGTTGGCCTTGCTTGCTGCGGTAAATCAACAAAAAGAACTGGTAGAAACGTCTCGCTACTTTAATAGTAGTGCAGATAAGAGAAAAACTTATGACCAAGCTTTCCAAGTTGCGCAGTCAGCCTTGTCAAGCAAGTTGAAACAAGAATTGATTGATGGCGTTCTCGCTAGTCTTGAAGCTGCTGGTAAAGCTTTGGATGGAAAAGATTCGAACGTTACAGCCTTGAAAGAAGCTATGAAAGCTTACTATGCAACGACTAAAACTGGACGATATGCGAATGCCAAGGAAAAAGTACGTCGAGCTTATGATCGTGCCTTCCAAGAAATTGCCTTACTAGCTGTAGATCCTAAAGTCAAACAGGATCAAATTGACCAATCTCTCATTGCCCTAGCAACAGCTAAAAGTAAACTGAATGGCAAGGCTACAGACTTCTCTAGTCTAAAGAAACTGGTCAAAGATGAACGCCTTTTCCAAGAAAAGAACGCGAGATTTATCTATGCTGACAAGAAAGAAAAAGCAGCTTATCTTTTAACTTTTAAAGAGGCACAGGAACTCCTTAAAGATCCAGGAGCGAGCCAAGAAGATGTCAAAGATGCCATTACAGCCTTGAAACAAGCCAAGAGAAATTTACATTGCAAAAAACCAAAAGCGAAAAGACATCCTTAAACAGGAGTTTCTGAAGCTTTACTAATAAATGAGTCTGGAACTTTGTTTTCAGACTCATTTTTGGTTTACACTAGCTAGAAAATCTGCTATAATACTAGCTAGGAAAGAAAGTCTTATGGCGTTCTTCAGCGAGCTTGGGATAGTGGGAGCCAAGTAGGACAAGGTAAGAAACTGGCGCTTTCTGTCGTATTTTTATAAACAATGAAGTAATAAATTAGGGTGGAACCGCGTTTCAGACGCCCCTAGGTTAAATCAACCTAGGATTGTCGGATGCGGTTCTTTTGTTTATTCAGCCTATGTGTGTAAAAGAAAGGAGAGTCGTGGATAACCTTTATCTTGTAAAAGATGATAGCCAACTAGTTGCATTTCGTGATTTTGTATTAAGAAATACTGAAAAGTTGGAGGCTTATCAATCTTTTTTAAAGAATGAACTTGCAGTCTACGATTTACCGCAAGCCATCATTTGGTCAGGTTTTAATGCTGCTACACAGATTATTAGAGAAATTCCTGTTCCTGCCTATACAAATAATAGACGAATGGTTATGACGCCTGATTTAACTGTTTGGAAAGAGCTGTATTTGTATCAGTTGATGGACTACGAGTGTTCTCAGCAAACTCAAGCAATAGAAAGTCACTATCATTCTTTATCTGAAAATTTCCTCTTACAGATTGTAGGACATGAGTTAGCTCATTGGTCGGAGCATTTTTCAGATGATTTTGATGGTTACGACTCTTACATCTGGTTTGAAGAAGGGATGGTTGAATATATTAGTCGCAAGTATTTCTTGACAGAAGAGGAATTTCAAGCGGAAAAAATTTGTAATCAATCTCTCGTAGAACTTTATCAGAAGAAGTATGGTTGGCATTCATTGAATGATTTTGGTTCCTCTACTTATGATAAGAACTATGCAAGTATTTTTTACGAATACTGGCGTAGTTTTTTGACAATAGATAAGTTGGTAGAAAATCTAGGTAGTGTACAAGCGGTCTTTGATTCTTATCATCTATGGGCAAACACAGATAAAACTCTTCCCTTGTTAAATTGGTTTGTTCAGCAGAAATTAATTGAAAAAGAAATATAAAAACTAAAGGAGTATTCAATGTCTAAGAAATTAACATTTCAAGAAATTATTTTGACTTTACAACAATTTTGGAATGACCAAGATTGTATGCTCATGCAGGCTTATGATAATGAAAAAGGTGCAGGGACAATGAGTCCTTACACTTTCCTTCGTGCTATTGGTCCTGAGCCATGGAATGCGGCTTATGTAGAGCCATCACGTCGTCCTGCTGACGGTCGTTACGGGGAAAACCCTAACCGCCTATACCAACACCACCAATTCCAAGTGGTCATGAAGCCTTCTCCATCAAATATCCAAGAGCTTTACCTTGAGTCTTTGGAAAAATTAGGTATCAATCCTTTGGAACACGATATCCGCTTCGTTGAAGATAACTGGGAAAATCCATCGACTGGTTCAGCTGGTCTCGGTTGGGAAGTTTGGCTTGATGGGATGGAAATCACTCAGTTCACTTATTTCCAACAAGTTGGTGGATTGGCAACTGGCCCTGTGACTGCGGAAGTTACCTATGGTTTGGAACGCTTGGCTTCTTATATTCAAGAAGTTGATTCTGTCTATGATATTGAGTGGGCTGATGGTGTAAAATATGGAGAAATCTTTATCCAGCCTGAGTACGAACATTCAAAATATTCATTTGAAATTTCGGACCAAGAAATGTTACTGGAAAACTTTGATAAGTTTGAAAAGGAAGCTGGTCGTGCCTTGGAAGAGGGCTTGGTTCACCCTGCCTATGACTATGTTCTCAAATGTTCACACACCTTTAACCTGCTTGACGCGCGTGGTGCCGTATCCGTAACAGAGCGTGCAGGCTATATCGCTCGTATCCGTAACTTAGCCCGTGTCGTAGCCAAAACCTTTGTCGCAGAGCGTAAACGCCTAGGCTACCCACTTTTAGATGAAGCAACACGAGCTAAACTCCTAGCAGAAGACGCAGAATAAAGAGAGTGACAGTTTACGAAAATGGGCGAACGGAGTGAGCCCTGATCCAGTTGCCGCAGTGATGAAGGTATCCTTAGTGAAGCTAAGGATACTAGGCAAAATTGGAGACTTTCGACTCCAATTTTAGCAATGAAACAACGAAGTTGGTTGCTTGCGTGCCAATCACATAAGGCAAACTGGAAAATAAAAAGATATCTTTCGGAGAAAAAACATGACAAAAAACTTATTAGTAGAACTCGGTCTTGAAGAGTTACCAGCCTACGTAGTAACTCCAAGCGAAAAACAACTAGGTGAAAAAATGGCAGCCTTCCTCAAGGAAAACCGCCTGTCTTTTGAAGCCATTCAAACCTTCTCAACACCACGCCGTTTGGCTGTTCGTGTGACTGGTCTTGCAGACAAACAGTCTGATTTGACAGAAGATTTCAAGGGGCCAGCAAAGAAAATTGCCTTGGATAGTGATGGAAACTTCACCAAAGCAGCTCAAGGATTTGTCCGTGGGAAAGGCTTGACAGTTGAAGATATTGAATTCCGTGAAATCAAGGGAGAAGAATACGTCTATGTTACCAAGGAAGAAGTGGGCCAACCAGTTGAATCCATTGTTCCAGGTGTTGTAGACGTCTTGAAGTCACTGACTTTCCCTGTCAGCATGCACTGGGCTAACAACACTTTTGAATACATCCGCCCTGTACACACTTTAACTGTTCTTTTAGATGAAGAAGAGTTTGATTTGGATTTCCTTGATATCAAGGGCGGTCGTGTGAGTCGCGGCCATCGTTTCTTGGGGCAAGAAACTAAGATTCAGTCAGCATTGAGCTATGAAGAAGATCTTCGTGCTCAGTTTGTAATCGCAGACGCTCGTGAACGTGAGCAAATGATTGTTGACCAAATCAAGGCAATCGAAGCTGAACATGGTGTACGTATCGAAATTGATGCGGACTTGTTGAATGAAGTCTTGAACTTGGTTGAATACCCAACTGCCTTCATGGGAAGTTTTGATGCCAAATACCTTGAAGTGCCTGAAGAAGTCTTGGTGACTTCGATGAAGGAACACCAACGCTATTTCGTTGTCCGCGATCAAGATGGAAAACTCTTGCCAAACTTTATTTCAGTTCGTAATGGAAACGCAGAGCATTTGGAAAATGTTATCAAAGGAAATGAAAAAGTCTTGGTGGCCCGCTTGGAGGACGGTGAATTCTTTTGGCGTGAAGACCAAAAATTGGTTATTTCTGACTTAGTCGAAAAATTAAACAATGTCACCTTCCATGAAAAGATTGGTTCTCTTCGTGAACACATGATTCGTACAGGGCAGATTGCCATTCTCTTGGCAGAAAAAGCTGGTTTGTCAGTGGATGAAACGGTTGACCTTGCTCGTGCAGCAGCCATTTACAAGTTTGACTTGTTGACGGGTATGGTTGGTGAATTTGACGAACTCCAAGGAATTATGGGTGAGAAATATGCTCTTCTTGCAGGAGAAACTCCAGCAGTTGCGGCTGCTATTCGTGAACACTATATGCCTACATCAGCTGACGGAGCTCTTCCAGAGAGCAAGGTTGGAGCCATTCTAGCCATTGCAGACAAATTGGATACAATTTTGAGTTTCTTCTCAGTAGGCTTGATTCCTTCAGGTTCTAATGACCCTTATGCCCTTCGTCGTGCGACGCAAGGTGTGGTTCGTATCTTGGATGCTTTTGGTTGGCACATTGCTATGGATGAGCTAATTGATAGCCTTTACAGTTTGAAATTTGACAGCTTGACTTATGAAAATAAGGCAGAGGTTATGGACTTTATCAAGGCTCGTGTTGATAAGATGATGGGTTCTACTCCAAAAGATATCAAGGAAGCAGTCCTTGCAAGTTCAAACTTTGTTGTGGCAGATATGCTAGAAGCAGCAAGTGCTCTTGTAGAAGCAAGTAAGAAAGAAGACTTCAAACCATCTGTCGAATCCCTCTCACGTGCTTTCAACTTGGCTGAGAAGGCAGAAGGTTCTGACACGGTTGATCATGCTCTCTTTGAGAATGAAGAAGAGGAAGCCTTGGCGGAAGCAGTAGAATCACTCGTTTTGTCAGGGACAGCAAATCAGCAATTAGAACAACTCTTTGCGCTTAGCCCAGTTATTGATGCTTTCTTTGAAAATACCATGGTAATGGCTGAAGATCAGACTGTCCGACAAAATCGCTTGGCTATCTTGTTGCAATTAACTAAGAAAGCAGCTAAACTTGCACGTTTCAACCAAATCAATACCAAATAAAATCTGGTAAACGGATTAAATCTTATCATAAAGGAGAGAAACATGGATCCTAAAAAAATTGATCGCATTAACGAGCTTGCCAAAAAGAAAAAGACAGAAGGCTTAACTTCTGCTGAAAAAGTAGAACAAGCTAAACTTCGTGAGGAGTACATCGAAGGCTATCGTCGTTCTGTTCGTCACCACATTGAAGGAATTAAAATTGTGGATGAGGAAGGAAATGATGTCACACCAGAAAAACTACGCCAAGTACAACGTGAAAAAGGTTTGCATGGTCGTAGTTTAGATGATCCCAACTCATAAAATGAAAGGGGGTTGTAGATGATTTACTAGCCCCTTTTCTGTTGTAATAAAAAAAGGAGCCATTTGGCTCCTTTTTGGTTTCTTAGTTGCTTGCACCAGAAGTAGCGTCTGCGTCACCACCGTGGCCTCCAGCATCACCTGAATCAGAAGCGCCAGAAGTAGCATCGGCGTCTCCATGACCTCCAGCTGCAGGAGCAAATGGTCCGCTACCACCCACCAAACGTTGACCAGTCTCTTTTAGGTACCAGTCAAGCCATGGTTGGAAGTTAAAGACGATTTCATTGATACCAGCGTATGATCCATCAGGATAGTACATTGCTTGGTAGTTGTGGGTGTTGATGACACCTGCAGGAGAACCTGGAACGATCGTGCGGACGTATTCTTGGTTTCCGTTGCGAAGTGTTCCGATAACCCACTCTACATTCTTCATGCGTGCTGGTGGAAGAGATCCATGAACAGTCGACATACGGCTACCTGATTGAGGTGGTACACGTTTAGCAAACATGGTATCTGGATCTTGGTGAGCGTTGTTGTAGTAGAGGAATTGGTTGTTGTCGTCAGCGTATGTCAATTCAAATGGCATAGCTTTCAAGAACATATCGATTTGGTTAACGGTCAAGATACCATGGTCCAGTTTGACATAGGTATCACCAGAAACAGCTCCAGTGATTGCTGCAACTTTTTCTACCCATTCTGGATCGTCAGGATCAACTTCTGTAATGGTTGTAGCAATTGGTTTTCCACAATCCAAGTCTTCTGGTTCGATTGGTTTTGGTTTTTTCAATTTCGAAACGACTCCTACGTATTTTACAAAGTTATCTAAGCAAGTTTCAAGGAATTTAACAGTGCCTTCGTTGGTGATATTTCCGTTGTTATCAAAAGCTTCTTTGGCTTTACCAAGAAGGAACTCATTTCCTGGAAGTGTGTAGGCATTGACACCTGGAGCGTCAAGTATCTTACGAAGGTGAACTTGGGCACGTGATGTTCCTTGGTCATAGTATGATGCACCCACAATCATAACAGGTTTGTTTTCAAATGGATGAACTTCGTATGAAAGCCATTCAAGTACAGATTTGAGTGAAGCTGAGATAGTGTGGTTGTGCTCAGGAGTTGCGATAATGACACCATCAGCACGTGTAATCTTGTTGTACAAGAATCGCAATTGGAAACTTTCGTCCCATTTTTCGTCTTGGTTAAACATTGGAACTTCGTCAATTTCAAGAACTTCTAATTCAAATTTGAATTTGAAATTGCGACGGATAAATTCCAAGAGTTTGCGGTTATATGATTGATCGTAGTTTGATCCAACAAGTCCAACAAATTTCATTCTTTCGGTCTCCTATCTTACAAATTTTCCCAGTCAAATTCTTCTGCATCTTTGCGAAGCAATTCTTGCGCATTGCGCAATTTTTCAGTAATCTTCACAAAGATACGGAAGTCATCAAAGATGGCATCCAATTTCTTGATGACGTCAAGGTCAACCAAGTCACCACTTGGGTTAAATGCTTGAAGAGAGTGTGAGAGCAAGAATTCATCTGGTAGAACATTTGCCTTAATTTCAGGAGCATTCAAGATTTGACGAAGTTGCAATTGGGCACGAGATGAACCAAGTGTACCGTATGAAGCACCAGTGATCATGATTGGTTTGTTCAAAAGTGGGTAGATACCGTAAGATAGCCAAGCAAGAGCGCTCATCAAAACTGCAGGGATAGAGTGGTCGTACTCAGGAGTACCGATAATCACACCGTCAGCCTCTTCAATTTTAGCTGCAATCTCAAGAATTTCAGCTGGAAGTTGCTTATCTGCTGGTTTGTTGAAAACAGGGATATCCTTGATTTCAACGAGTTCAATTTCAGCTTTATCTGCAAAGTGTTTTTGCATGTATTGGAGCAATTGGCGGTTTGTAGAACGTTTAGAGTTCGTTCCAACAATGGCAATAAGTTTTAGCATGAGATTTCCTTTCTCTTTTTACATAATACAATTTTGAAGGCCTGAAGAACATGCAAGGCGTCCTTCTTTGTCGATGAGGATGGCTTCAATACCATCTATACTTTCGACTTGCCAGAGGATAGAAGCGCTTCGCTCTCCGAATAGGCGAGTTGTCCAAATCTCACCATCAACGGATTTATCAGATACGATCGTTAGGCTAGCGAGATCGGTTTCGACAGGGAATCCTGTCTTACTATCAAAGATATGGTGATAGTCTTTTCCATCTACTGTCAGGTGGCGTTCATAGATACCTGAAGTGACAACGGATTTGTTAGAAGCAGGGATAGTTAGGAGATGATTGCCACGAGGATTTCGCGGATCTTGAATCCCAATCTGCCAGGCATTCCCTTCTTTGGCTTGGTTATTCCCGATGGTGAGGATATTTCCTCCGAGATTAATCAGGGCAGAGGTGACACCGTGTTCTTTCAAATACTGGGCAACCTTATCTGCACTATAGCCCTTGGCTAAACAACCTAAATCAAGCTTCATTCCTTTCTTCTCTAAAAAGACAGTAGAGCTAGTCGGATCCAACTTGATAAAATGCGGGTCAACTAGAGATAAGACAGCTTCGATTTCTTTAGAGTCTGGAAGCCGTGCATCTGCAAATCCGATTCGCCAGGTTTGAATCAAGGGGCCAATGCTGATGTTTAGATGGCTAGATGGAGCTAGGCTATGCTCAAGTCCAAGAGCAATCAGTTCAAACAGGTCAGGATGAACCTTAACAGGTGCGATTCCAGCTTGGTAGTTGATTTCCATCAGTTCGGATTCTTGACTGTTGGCGTTAAAGCGGTATTCGAGTTCCTTGAGCAAATCAAAGGCTCCTTGAAGTAGGCAATCAGCCTGTTCATCTACTAATGAAATCGTGATAGTTGTTCCCATTAGCCGTTCAGAACGTGAATGAAGAGGCAAGCTACCAGCTCCTTTCTCTTTATAGGAAATCATTCAATATAAGGTCGTTAAAGAAAAATTAAACCCCTTACATTTTCTTTCCATGTATCTAGCATATCATAAAGTCAGCGTTTTCACAAATGAATTTTGACAAAAAGTCAAGAAATATGCTCAAAACTAATATGAAAGCGATAGAAAAATTGGATTTATCAATGTTAAGTGTATTTTTTTCTGAAAAAAAGAGAATTCTGAGCAAATATCTTGTAAACGCTAACAGTAAATGATATACTAGAAAGGTAAATCAAAAATTAAAGGTAGGAATTTTTCTATGAGTAAAATCGTTGTAGTTGGTGCTAACCACGCTGGTACAGCTTGTATTAATACGATGTTGGACAACTTCGGACATGAGAACGAAATCGTAGTGTTTGACCAAAACTCTAATATTTCATTCCTTGGTTGTGGAATGGCGCTTTGGATCGGGGAACAAATTGATGGCCCAGAAGGTCTCTTCTACTCTGATAAAGAAAAATTGGAAGCAAAAGGTGCTAAAGTTTACATGAACTCACCAGTTCTTTCAATTGACTACGATAACAAAGTTGTGACTGCAGAAGTTGAAGGAAAAGAGCACAAAGAGTCTTATGATAAATTGATCTTTGCAACTGGTTCAACTCCAATCTTGCCTCCAATCGAAGGTGTTGAAATCGTTAAGGGCAACCGCGAATTCAAAGCAACTCTTGAAAATGTACAATTTGTTAAATTGTACCAAAACGCTGAAGAAGTTATTGAAAAACTTGAAGACAAGAGTAAACACCTTGAGCGCATTGCCGTTGTTGGTGGTGGTTACATCGGTGTAGAACTTGCCGAAGCTTTCGAGCGTCTTGGAAAAGAAGTAGTGCTTGTAGATATCGTAGATACTGTCTTGAACGGCTACTATGACAAAGACTTTACTCAAATGATGGCGAAGAACTTGGAAGACCACAACATCCGCTTGGCTCTTGGTCAAACAGTTAAAGCCATCCAAGGTGATGGAAAAGTTGAACGCTTGGTAACAGACAAAGAAACATTTGATGTGGATATGGTGGTTCTTGCTGTTGGCTTCCGTCCAAACACAGCTCTTGCTGACGGTAAGATTGAACTCTTCCGCAACGGTGCCTTCCTTGTAGATAAGAAGCAAGAAACATCTATCCCAGGTGTATACGCTGTTGGTGACTGTGCAACTGTTTATGACAATGCTCGTAAAGATACAAGCTACATTGCTCTTGCATCTAACGCTGTACGTACTGGTATCGTTGGTGCTTATAATGCTTGTGGTCATGAATTGGAAGGAATCGGTGTACAAGGATCAAACGGTATCTCTATCTACGGTCTTCACATGGTTTCGACTGGTTTGACTCTTGAAAAAGCCAAAGCTGCAGGCTATAATGCAACTGAAACTGGCTTTAACGATCTTCAAAAACCAGAATTTATCAAACATGACAACCACGAAGTTGCCATCAAGATTGTCTTTGACAAAGACAGCCGAGAAATCCTTGGTGCACAAATGGTTTCACATGATGCTGCTATCAGTATGGGAATCCACATGTTCTCACTTGCTATCCAAGAGCATGTAACAATCGATAAATTGGCCTTGACAGACCTATTCTTCTTGCCACACTTTAACAAACCATACAACTACATTACAATGGCTGCACTTACAGCTGAAAAATAAAAATTGATGAGCTATCTGCCCTTAAGTTAAGGTCAGATAGTTTTTTAGTTATACTCTTCGAAAATCTCTTCAAACCACGTCAGCTTCGCCTTACCGTACTCAAGTACAGCCTGTGGCTAGCTTCCTAGTTTGCTCTTTGATTTTCATTGAGTATCAATCTGCACCCATACAATTATCCTTTTTTTATCTTGTACTTCATTCTAATCTGGCTTAAAATGAAATGGTAGCTACCAATACAAATGATGAGGATTAAGAAATGACTGAAAATCGTTATGAACTAAATAAAAACTTGGCACAGATGCTCAAAGGTGGGGTTATCATGGACGTTCAGAACCCTGAACAGGCTCGGATTGCGGAAGCTGCTGGTGCAGCAGCTGTCATGGCCTTGGAGCGCATTCCAGCTGATATTCGTGCAGTTGGTGGGGTTTCCCGTATGAGTGATCCAAAGATGATTAAGGAAATCCAAGAAGCGGTGAGCATTCCAGTGATGGCCAAGGTTAGAATCGGGCATTTTGTAGAAGCTCAGATTTTAGAGGCTATTGAGATTGACTATATCGATGAAAGTGAAGTGCTTTCTCCAGCTGATGACCGTTTCCATGTGGACAAGAAAGAATTCCAAGTTCCTTTTGTCTGTGGGGCTAAGGACTTGGGTGAAGCCTTGCGTCGTATCGCTGAAGGAGCTTCTATGATTCGGACAAAAGGAGAACCGGGTACAGGAGACATTGTTCAAGCCGTTCGTCATATGCGCATGATGAATCAAGAAATTCGCCGCATTCAAAATCTCCGTGAGGATGAACTTTATGTTGCTGCCAAGGACTTACAAGTCCCTGTTGAATTGGTCCAATACGTTCATGAACATGGAAAATTACCAGTTGTAAACTTTGCAGCTGGAGGCGTTGCAACGCCAGCAGATGCTGCGCTGATGATGCAATTGGGAGCAGAGGGCGTCTTTGTCGGTTCAGGTATTTTCAAGTCAGGAGATCCTGTTAAACGAGCAAGTGCTATTGTCAAAGCCGTAACCAACTACCAAAATCCTCAAATTCTGGCTCAAATCTCTGAAGACCTAGGGGAAGCCATGGTTGGTATTAACGAGAATGAAATCCAAATTCTAATGGCTGAGCGAGGAAAATAGATGAAAATCGGGATATTAGCCTTGCAAGGTGCCTTTGCAGAACATGCAAAAGTGTTAGAGAAGTTAGGTGTTGTTAGTGTAGAAATCAGAAATTTAGAGGATTTTCAACAACATCAGAGTGACTTGTCGGGTTTGATATTACCTGGTGGTGAGTCTACGACTATGGGCAAGCTCTTGCGCGACCAGCAGATGTTGATTCCAATCCGAGAAGCTATTTCATCTGGACTTCCAGTTTTTGGTACTTGCGCAGGCTTGATTTTGCTGGCTAAGGAAATCACTTCTCAGGAAGAAAGTCATCTTGGAACCATGGATATAGTGGTTGAGCGCAATGCCTATGGGCGTCAACTAGGAAGTTTTTATACAGAGGCAGAATGTAAGGGAGTCGGTCAGATTCCCATGACCTTTATCCGTGGACCTATTATTAGTGAAGTTGGTAAGGATGTTGATGTTCTGGCAGTAGTGAATAACCAAATCGTTGCAGCTCAAGAAAAAAATATGCTGGTGACCTCTTTTCATCCAGAATTGACAGATGATGTTCTCTTGCACCAGTACTTTATCAATATGTGTAAAGAAAAAAGTTGAGAAAAGATTCTCAACTTTTTTACATGTAATAAACAATCGCGATATATTGGAGTGCAGATGCCGCTAGGATAAAGAGATGCCAAATCATGTGGAAATAAGGTTTTTTCTTAGCGTAAAATCCAGCTCCAACTGTATAACAGAGTCCGCCAGTTACCATGAGACTCCAGAAAATTGGCGTTGTTTGACTGATAATAGCAGGAATGATAGCCAGAACCAACCAGCCCATGATCAGGTAAAGGGCAAGGCTGAATTTTTCATTGACCTTTTTAGCAAAGATTTTATAGAGGATGCCAAAGATGGTCGTTCCCCACTGAATGGCAATGATCAGATAGCCAAACCAGTTATTCATCAAAGTCAATACGACTGGCGTATAAGAGCCTGCGATAGCCACATAAATCATAGAGTGGTCGATGATTCGCAAAACGTATTTGTGGGTCGAACCATAGGCCATAGAGTGGTAAATAGTTGATGAGAGGAACATGAGAAAGAGACTGATAACAAAGATAGAAACACCAAAAGATGATAAAAACCCATGTACTTCATAACTGTAGGTGGATGAAATGGGGAGTAAGATGAGCATGATAACCGCACCCACAGCATGGGTCACGCTATTAGCGATTTCCTCTCCAAAACTGAGCTTTTTACTGAGTTTTAAGCTTGTATTCATTGGATTTCCTCCCCTTCTTTGATAAGGATTAAGTCTAGAGTTTGATGATAGAGTTTAACCGTTTGACAGCTGGTTTGGATAATAGGATTTTCTGGATCAATCCCATGGTTCATGTAGTCCACAAAAGCGTCGTAGAGCTGGTCTGAGCTCGCTTGAGTTTGTAGAGTATTAAGTGTCTGGGCGATTTCTTGGATCGAAAAGACAGACTTGAGAGTGGTGAGGGCAATCAAACGGGCAATCTGTTTGCGTTGGTATTTTTTCTTGTCAGGCTTTGTCAGGTAACCGTGTTTGACATAGTTATTGACCATGGATGCGGTCAGGCCCTTCTCTTTATCCGGAGAGATAGGGGCGCAGACTTGATTGACATAAAGTAAAACCTGATCCAGATAGAGGTCAATGTTTGGAATGTCTTCCCATTTTGGGTAGGAAAAGATAGAATTCATTTCCAACTCCTTTTTATCTAGTTTCAATAACTAGATTATAAAATAATAAAAAACAAAAGTCAAGTTTCAACTGCTTGTAGAAAGCTTTAAATTATGCTATGATGAGAGAAACTAGTTAGAAATGAGGGGAAGAGATGGAGATTCGTTTAGCTTTTCCAAACGAAGTAGATGCGATTATGCAGGTGATGGAGGATGCCAAAAAGTGTTTAGCCAAGTCTGGTAGTGACCAGTGGCAAAATGACTATCCAAATGCCGACATCATTATTGATGATATCATCTCTGGTCAAGCCTATGTGGCCTTGGAAGAGGGAGAACTGTTAGCCTATGCTGCTGTGACCAAGAACCCAGAGGAAGCCTATGAAGCCATTTATGAAGGAAGTTGGCAGGGGGAAGAATCAGAATATCTGATCTTTCACCGTATCGCTGTGGCAGCAGATGTCCAAGGACAAGGAGTTGCGCAGACTTTCCTAGAAGGCTTGATTGAAGGTTTTGATTACCTAGATTTTCGTTCAGATACGCATGCACAAAATAAGGCCATGCAGCATATCTTTGAAAAGCTAGGTTTCCAACAGGTCGGTAAGGTTCCAGTTGATGGGGAACGTTTGGCCTATCAGAAATTAAAAAAATGAAGCAGAATAAGTACGCAAAAATGCTCTACCCGTCGCCAATTGGGACCTTATCCTTAGTTGCTGACGAGCAATATCTGTATGGAATTTGGGTGCAGGACCAAACTCATTTTGAGAGGGGATTAGGGGATGAAGCGATAGAAGAAGTTGGTAGCCATCCTGTATTAGAGCAAGTTATTTCCTATTTAGATACCTATTTTGAAGGCAGTGTTCAGGATCTATCTGACTTACCTTTGGCTCCTATTGGAACAGATTTTGAAAAGCGAGTTTGGACCTACTTACAGGCCATTCCTTATGGTCAAACAGTGACTTACGGTCAAATAGCGAAAGACCTGCAAGTAGCTTCTGCCCAAGCGATTGGTGGAGCAGTGGGGCGCAATCCTTGGTCCATCCTCGTACCCTGTCATCGTGTGCTGGGGTCAGGTAATCGCTTGACAGGCTATGCATCTGGAGTCGAAAAGAAAGCTTGGCTCTTGCAACATGAAGGTGCAGCATTTCAAGAAAATAAAAAATAGAAAGAAAAGAAGATGTTAGAATTTATCGAATACCCAAAATGTTCAACTTGTAAGAAAGCAAAAAATGAACTAGACCAACTCGGACTTGAATACCAAGACGTCCATATCGTAGAAGAAACACCAAGTGAAGAAGTTATTTTAAACTGGCTAGAAACTTCTGGTTTTGAATTGAAACAATTTTTCAATACTAGCGGGATCAAATACCGAGAACTAGGCCTAAAAGATAAGGTGGGAAGTTTGTCAAAACAAGAAGCAGCCAAGCTTCTGGCTAGTGATGGCATGTTGTTAAAACGCCCAATCTTAGTGGAAAATGGAACTGTTAAGCAAATCGGCTATAGAAAAGCCTATGAGAACTTAGGTTTGAGATAGTTTTTATTTATCTCCTTGATAGGTAAAATATATAGCTTCCCTGTTTTAAAGTGTGATAAACTAGAAGATAGACAAAGTCTGCTTTACCCGTAGCAAATAATTTGCTTGCGAGCAGAAGTATGGTAGAATGAATCATTATCAGGAGAGGATGTTTTTATGACTGTTACAACATTTTTAGCATCAGATTGGTACCAAAGTTTGATGCAACTCATTCCGGATGGTAAGCTCTTTAGTTTGCGTTCGGTCTTTGATGGAATTCCAAGAATTGTCCAACAACTGCCTACAACCTTGATGTTAACGCTTGGAGGTGCACTCTTTGGTTTGCTACTTGCCCTGATTTTTGCCATTGTAAAGATCAATCGTGTTAAGATTCTATATCCCTTGCAGGCCTTTTTCGTCAGCTTCTTAAAAGGTACCCCAATCCTAGTTCAACTTATGTTGACCTACTACGGAATTCCTTTAGCACTGAAAGCTATTAATCAGCAATGGGGCACTGGTTTCAATATCAATGCGATTCCAGCGGCACTTTTTGCGATTGTGGCCTTTGCTTTTAATGAGGCGGCTTATGCAAGTGAAACGATTCGTGCAGCCATCCTTTCTGTTAACCCAGGTGAAATTGAGGCGGCGCGTAGTTTGGGTATGACTCGTGCGCAAGTATACCGTCGTGTGATTATTCCAAATGCGGCGGTGGTAGCGACGCCGACTTTGATCAACTCCCTTATCGGCTTGACCAAGGGAACTTCTCTAGCCTTTAGTGCGGGTGTTGTGGAAGTCTTTGCTCAAGCTCAGATTTTAGGTGGAGCTGATTATCGCTATTTTGAACGTTTCATCTCCGTTGCCCTTGTTTATTGGGTAGTCAATATTGGAATTGAAAGCCTCGGCCGTTTCATTGAGAGAAGAATGGCTATCTCAGCGCCGGATGCAGTATCTACAGATGTGAAAGGAGACCTTCGTTAATGATTAAGATTTCGAATTTAAGCAAATCCTTTTCTGGACAGACAGTCTTGAATCATCTGAACTTGGATATCCAAAAAGGTGAGGTAGTGGCTTTGATTGGTTCATCTGGAGCTGGAAAATCAACCTTTCTTCGTAGTTTGAACTACCTTGAAACTCCAGATAGTGGAACGATTCAGATTGACAATTTTAAAGTTGATTTTTCTCAGATTAGCCAAGAGGAGATTTTAACCCTTCGTCGCAAGTTATCTATGGTTTTCCAACAGTTTAATTTGTTTGAACGCCGAACTGCTCTTGACAATGTCAAGGAAGGTTTGGTTGTCGTTAAAAAATTATCGGACGAGGAAGCAACAAAAATCGCTAAGGAAGAGTTGGCCAAGGTTGGTCTTTCTGACCGTGAAAACCATTATCCTCGCCACTTATCAGGTGGACAAAAGCAACGGGTTGCCCTTGCGCGTGCGCTTGCTATGAAACCAGATGTCTTGCTCTTGGACGAACCCACTTCAGCCCTCGACCCAGAATTGGTCGGTGAAGTAGAAAAGTCTATTGCAGATGCTGCCAAGTCAGGTCAGACCATGATTTTGGTCAGTCACGATATGTCTTTTGTAGCCCAAGTAGCTGACAAGGTTTTATTCCTAGATAAAGGGAAAATCATCGAGTCTGGCACACCGGATGAAATCATCAATCATCCGAAAGAAGAACGAACAAAAGAATTCTTCGCTAGTTACAAACGGACTTATATTTGATATAATAGAAAAAGGAAAACTCAGTTAGTTGGACTAGCTGAGTTTACTCTTTAAAAAAGATAGAAACGAGAGAGATCATGCTACTGCATCTATTTTCTTTGTATTTCGAGAGTTTGATCTTAACGACCATCCTTGTCGTGATTTTTCTGGGGATTTGGATTGGATTGAGAGCCATGTCTGGTGTGGACAAGACAGCCAAAGCTCGCCAAGCTCATCTCTATGATATGATTATGATTGGTGTTTTGGTCGTTCCGGTGTTATCCTTTGCCGTCATGAGTTTACTCTTGGTTTTCAAGGCATAATCCTTGCGTGACTAGCAAGAATGAGTTAGAATAAAGATAGTTACAACAAGAAAGAAGGAATCGAAATGTACGATACGATTATTGTCGGTGCTGGACCTGCGGGAATGACCGCTGCCTTATATGCTGCTCGCAGCAATCTGAAAGTGGCTTTGATTGAAGGTGGTCTGCCAGGAGGGCAAATGAATAACACATCTGATATTGAAAACTATCCAGGTTATGCCAATATCAGTGGACCTGAATTGGCTGAAAAGATGTTTGAATCACTTGAAAACCTTGGAGTGGAGCATCTTTATGGCTATGTTGAAAATATTGAAGATCAGGGTGACTATAAGAAGGTAATCACTGATGATCAAGTTTACGAAACCCGTACTGTCATTGTAGCAACTGGTTCTAAACACCGTCTTTTGGGAGTTCCCGGAGAAGAAGAATTGAACAGTCGTGGTGTTTCTTACTGTGCGGTCTGTGATGGAGCTTTCTTCCGTGATCAAGACTTGCTCGTAGTTGGTGGTGGAGATTCAGCGGTAGAAGAAGCTCTCTTCTTGACTCGCTTTGCCAAGTCCGTCACTATTGTTCACCGTCGAGATGAACTTCGTGCCCAAAAGGTTCTGCAAGACCGTGCTTTTGCAAATGAGAAAGTCAACTTTATCTGGGATTCTGTTGTCAAGGAAATTAAAGGTGAAAATCGAGTAGAATCTGTAATTTTTGAAAATGTAAAAACAGGTCAAGTGACAGAACAAGCCTTCGGTGGTGTCTTTATCTATGTTGGTTTGGATCCTGTTAGCGATTTTGTTAAAGAATTGAATATTCAAGACCAGGCAGGCTGGATTGTAACAGATAATCACATGAAAACTGCCGTTGACGGTATCTTTGCAGTTGGAGATGTTCGCCAGAAAGACCTTCGCCAAGTGACAACAGCAGTTGGAGATGGGGCTATCGCTGGTCAAGAAGCTTACAAATTTATTACAGAACATAGTTAAGAAAAAAGTTTCCAATCACTTGATTGGAAACTTTTTTATAGTCGGTTTCGGAAAACTTCGTACATGAGAATGGCTGCAGCAACACTGGCATTGAGGCTTTGAACATGCCCATTCATAGGAATGGTAATCATTTCATCGACCTGTTTTTTGACGTTGCTAGAGATGCCTTTTCCTTCATTTCCGATGATGAGGGCGATTTTCCCTTTTGTATTCCACTTGTGGCAAGGAGTACCGTTCATATCTGTTCCAAAGGTCCAGAATCCTTCATCCTTGAGTTTGTCTAGGGTTTGACTGAGGTTGGTCACTCGGGCAATCGGCACATGCTCGATAGCACCTGTGGCAGTTTTGGCAACGACAGGAGTCACTCCGACAGCACGGTGCTTGGGAATGATGACGCCTGAAACATTGGTCGCGTCAGCAGTCCTTAAGATAGAACCTAGATTATGGGGGTCAGTTAATCCGTCCAGAATCAATAGAAGTGGATTGTCTTCTTGGCGTGTTTTGGCAAGGATGTGATCCAGCTCGCTATAGGCAAATTCGGACACTCGTAGAACAAAACCTTGGTGGACAGCGCCTTCGGTCATTTCGGAGAGGGATTTTTTTGAGGTCCAAGAGATGGAGACTTTTTTCTCAGTAGCCAATTCCTTGACTTTCTCAACATTCTTACCCCTTAGATCTTCTTGGAGGTAGAGTTTATTTCCAGTGTTTGCAAGGAGGGCTTCTGTGACGGCGTGGACGCCATAGACAATATCATTTGTTTTCATGCCTCTATTATAACACAAAACCCCGTCTTGCAACGGGATTTTCTTTATTCGAGGATGAGGAGTCCATCTTTAACAGCAAATGGGTCTTTCTCATTGATACGATCGTAAAACATGATTCCGTTTAGGTGATCAATTTCATGTTGGACAACGATAGAGTTGTAACCCTTGAGCTTGATACGGTGTTTTGCGCCGTCCTTGTCAAAGTAATCAACAGTGACACGGGCATGACGGACAACATAGCCTGGCACGTTACGGTCAACAGATAGGCAACCTTCTCCTTCGCCAAGAGCAGCATCTTGAACAGAGTGAGATACGATTTTTGGATTGTACATAACAGCTTGCAGATCGTAGGCTTCCTCTGGAGTTTCACCTTCTTCCACAATATTGGGCACTAAAACAGCGATAACACGTTTTGAGATATCGAGTTGGGGAGCAGCAAGTCCAACACCACCGCGGAGCCCCATTTTCTCAGCCATAACAGGATCTTGGGAATGTTTGAGGAATTGCATCATCTTTTCACCAAGGATGATTTCCTGGTCAGACAGTGGGAAAGTAACTTCCTCAGCAACTGCGCGTAGAGTTGGATTCCCCTCGCGGATAATATCTTTCATATCAATTAAGTGAGCAGCTTTTGTAATACGTTCTATTGCAGACATTTTCTCTCCTTTCATTACCTCTACATGATAACACAAAATAGGTCAGAAAGAAAGCCGCAGAAGTTCCTAAAAAATAATATAATAAACGGTATTCTTCTTTTGTCTGTGGTATAATAAAAGAAAAAACTTGCACCAAAAAGCAAGGGGGAATAAAGATGGAAAAGCGACAAGATAGACGGTCTCATGGACCTATTGATGGATTGTTGGAGAAAAGTATTGGTTTCTTTCGGAATTATAAATCCTGGACCAATGCTCAGTTTATTATTGTGTTATTGCTTGCAGTTGCATTATCCATGGGGGGGAACTTATTAGTTCGAGCAGTACAAGGTAGTAAGGGAACAAGCCCTGGTAGCCAAACTCTTGATTCTGCTAGTACATCTGGTCAATCCAAGGAAGATCAGTCTGGTGAAACAACGGCGCGTATCATGGCAAATGGTGACCTTCTCTACCACATCCCCATCTACCGAACAGCTCTTAAAGAAGATGGGACCTATGATTTCCATGAAAATTTTGAGTATGTAAAACCCTGGCTCAAACAAGCGGATTTGGTGATTGGTGACTTTGAAGGAACGGTGAACAAGGACCACTACTTGGCAGGTTATCCTCTCTTTAATGCACCAGGGGAAGTCATGGATGTGATCAAGGATGCAGGCTACCAAGTTCTAGACTTGGCCCACAATCACATCCTGGATTCTCAGATAGAGGGAGTGGTCTCAACGGCTCAAGCTATTGAAAAGGCAGGAATGACACCTATTGGAGTTTATACAAAGGAACCAAGGGACAAGTCTCCCCTTGTTATTAAGGAAGTCAATGGTATCAAGGTAGCTCTCTTGGCTTATTCCTATGGCTTTAATGGCATTGAACAATCTATTTCCCAAGAGGACTATAATCGCTATCTTTCTGACTTAGACGAAGAAAAGATGAAGGCGGAAATCGAGCGTGCCGAGAAAGAAGCGGATATTACTGTTGTTATGCCTCAGATGGGAATTGAGTACCAATTAGAACCAACTGAGGAGCAAAAAGCTCTTTACCACAAGATGGTGGACTGGGGAGCCGATATTATCTTTGGAGGGCATCCACACGTCGTTGAACCTGCCGAAACAGTTGAAAAAGATGGTGACAAAAAACTGATTATCTATTCCATGGGAAATTTCCTCTCAAATCAGCGCATTGAAACCATGCAAGACGAGGAAAATGCCAAGTGGACTGAGCGAGGAGTTCTCATGGATGTGACCATTAAGAAAAAAGATGGAAAGACAAGGATTGAAACCGCCAAAGCGCATCCTACTTGGGTTAATCGAACACCCAAAGGAACTTACTCCCCAGAAGGCTATCCGCTCTTCCTCTATCAGACCTATATCCTAGAGGACTTCATCGAGGGGGGTAGTCACCGTGACAAGTTGGATGAGGCGACCAAGGAACGAATTGACACAGCCTATAAAGAAATGAATGAACATGTAGGGTTGAAGTGGTAGGTACTCGCCCTAAAGGAGACGAGATGACGATTAAATTAATTGCAACAGACATGGATGGAACCTTGCTGGATCCAAGAGGGCAACTGGACTTGCCACGTTTAGAAAAGATTTTAGATCAGCTGGATCAAAGGGATATTCGTTTTGTCATTGCGACGGGGAATGAAGTTCACCGTATGAGGCAATTACTAGAACACTTGGCGAGTAGAGTAGTTCTAGTCGTTGCCAATGGGGCGCGTATTTTTGAAAACAACGAACTGATTCAAGCGCAAACCTGGGATGATGCTATGGTTGACAAGGCTCTCCTTCATTTTAAAGGGAGAGAGTGTCGAGATCAGTTCGTCGTCACCAGTATGAATGGGAGTTTTGTCAAGGAAGGAACGGTTTTTACAGATCTGGAAAAATTTATGACACCAGAGATGATTGAAAAATTCTATCAACGAATGAATTTTGTGGAAGACTTGCAAGCTGACCTCTTCGGTGGAGTGTTAAAGATGAGCATGGTTGTTGGTGAAGAACGTTCTAGTTCAGTTTTGCAGGAAATTAATGATTTATTTGATGGTCGTGTAAGAGCTGTTTCTAGCGGTTATGGCTGTATCGATATCCTGCAGGCTGGGGTTCACAAGGCCTGGGGATTGGAAGAATTACTCAAGCGCTGGAATTTGAAATCGGAACAAATCATGGCCTTTGGTGATAGCGAAAACGATGTCGAAATGCTAGAGCTGGCTGGAATTGCCTATGCGATGCAAAATGCAGCTGATGAGGTTAAGGCAGTTGCGACTGCCCTAGCACCAGCTAACAACCAGGCAGGCGTTTATCAAGTTCTAGAGAATTGGTTAGAGAAAGAGGGATAAGGTGGCAGTACAGTTATTAGAGAATTGGCTCTTAAAGGAGCAGGCAAAGATTCAAACCAAGTATCGTGAATTGAATCATGTATCTGTTCTAGAGCCAGATATCATCTTTATTGGTGATTCGATAGTGGAATATTACCCTCTTCAAGAGTTGTTGGGAACTGCCAAGACGATTGTTAATCGTGGTATCCGAGGCTACCAGACGGGACTTTTATTAGAGAATTTGGATGCCCATCTTTATGGTGATGCTGTGGATCAAATTGTTCTCTTAATTGGGACAAATGATATTGGAAAAGATATTCCCATGAATGATGCTTTGGATAATCTTGAGCGTGTAATCCAATCGATTGCCCGAGATTATCCGCTGTCACAAATAAAACTCCTTTCCATTCTGCCAGTCAATGAAGGAGAAGAATACAAGCAGACAGTATATATTCGTACCAATGAAAAGATTAGAGAATGGAATCAAGCCTATGAGGCTCTAGCATCAGCCTATATGCAGGTAGATTTTGTGCCGATTTATGATAGTTTGACAGATTCAGAAGGGCAACTTCAATCAGCCTATACAACGGATGGCCTCCATCTAAGTGTAGCCGGTTATCAAGCCTTATCAGAAGCCTTAAAAGGGGTTCTTTTCTAAAGAAATGGCTTGATTTTGCATTTTTTTTGAAGATAGGTTATAATAGTTCTAACATCCTGGGGTCGTTACGGATTCGACAGGCATTATGAGGCATATTTTGCAACCCGTGTGGCGACGTAAACGCTCAGTTAAATATAACTGCAAAAAATAACACTTCTTACGCTCTAGCTGCCTAAAAACCAGCAGGCGTGACCTGATTTGGATTGCTCGTGTTCAATGACAGGTCTTATGATTAGCGAGATACGATCAAGCCTTGTCTAGTGGTTTGATAAGAGATTAATAGACTCGCAGTTCCTAGGCTTGAGTTATGTGTCGAGGGACTGTTAAAACAGTACATAACCTATGGTTGTAGACAAATATGTTGGCAGGTGTTTGGACGTGGGTTCGACTCCCACCGGCTCCATTATGAACAGGTATACAGTAGATTTTTTCCAAATTGTATCCTTCGTTGTATCCTATTTATTCTAGTATGTTAGTGGAGAATTACTCAAGAGGCTGAAGAGGACGGTTTGCTAAATCGTTAGGTCGGGTAACTGGCGCGGGGGTTCGAATCCCCCATTCTCCGTTAGATAAACCCAGTGTTTTTCTAAACAACTATCCTTGGAGGTAGTCTCCAAGAGTAAATTTTCATAATGAGGTGAAACATGAAAAAGATCAAGTTACTAAGTATCTTAGCACTTTCGACGGTTGTCTTGGGTGCATGTTCTGTATTTTCTAATCAGTCATCTGAAGCTTCTTCTGATAACAAGGAGAATACAGAACAAGTTGAGAAGAAAGATGAAGCAGCAGAAGTTAAAGAAAAAGTTACAAAAGATGCTGAGATTCTCTTAGACTCAGTTCTTACTAGCGACTCTGCTCGATTTAAGAAGATTTATGGCGACACTTATGAAAAATGGACTGAGGCAGTATTTGCTGTACAAACAAGTGAAAAAATCAAAGAAGAAGGGCTTTCACCTGCGTCTACCTACTCAGTACAATGGCACAAAGATTTCCCTGTAGAAACTCCAGAAGAAACCATTTCAGGTTTCTTGAAGATGAGACGTAGATTATATCAAGATATCGGTTCTTACACTGTTAAAGACGTGAAGGTTGATGAATCAGGAAATACAGCGACTGTTACTTTCAACTCTAAGAAGTTACACTCTAAAGGATTGGCTTCATCTACAAGGGAAGTTCTCACTACTCTTATTGGAGGTGTTGATAACCTAGGTAAATACAATCAAGCTGGTTCAAACGTTGACATCAAGCGTTACCAAACATTGGTTTCTTTCTGGATTTTTGAGCATCTATTTAAGAAAGATTTCTCAACATACAGTGACGTTGACCCTAACTTAGCTCATACACCTTTCACTACTGGTGATTTTGATACTGAAATCAAATTAACTAAGGATAAGGATGGAAACTGGCTGATTTCTCAAGAAGATTACCGTACTTTGGCGACAGAGTTGCTTGATGATACTGAGGGTTATGATAAGATTGATCGTAAGAACTCTACAAAGTCTAAGAACAAATCTACAGACAAGTCTTCTGATAAATCTTCAGACAAATCTACTGATAAATCAACAGACAAATCTTCAGATAAAAAAGATAAAAGCAATATCTAATCTTTAGATTTAAAAGAAAAACAAGTAGTCTTAATAAACTACTTGTTTTTTTATGAATTAGGATAGGGTAGGATACAAAAATGTAGTGTGATAGTTAGAGTAACTCAGCCTTTCATTTCTATATATTGTTCTTAGAACGATAAAAAAACTGCACCTCAATGCAGTTTTTCTTTTTCTACGGAAGACATGGGATTCGAACCCACGCACGCTGTTACACGCCTACCGCGTTTCCAACACGGCCTCTTAAGCCTCTTGAGTAATCTTCCAATACTTACTCAAATAGTCTACCATAAAGCCACTTATCTTGCAATAAAAATTTTGGAAATAAGAAAAATGATAGAATTTGAAAGAAAATGATAAAAAATGCTTGACTTTGGTAGAAATTGTGCTAGAATGAATAGTGTAAACGATAACAGGAGGTGATTTGGTGTTAAAAACTGAGCGGAAGCAACTGATCTTAGAGGAGTTAAATCAACATCATGTAGTTTCCTTAGAAAAATTGGTTAGTCTATTAGAAACATCAGAATCGACAGTACGAAGAGATTTGGACGAGTTGGAGGCGGAAAATAAGCTTCGCCGTGTGCATGGTGGAGCAGAATTGCCTCACTCCTTGCAGGAAGAAGAAACCATCCAAGAAAAATCTGTCAAAAACCTTCAAGAGAAGAAGTTACTTGCTCAAAAAGCAGCCTCTCTTATCAAGGAACAAGATGTTATCTTTATTGATGCTGGAACGACAACTGCTTTTTTAATCAAGGAATTGCTTAATAAGAATATCACAGTTGTGACCAACTCCATTCACCATGCGGTTCAGTTGGTTGAAAAACAGATTCCAACTGTCATGGTTGGAGGAAGTGTCAAGATGGCAACAGATGCATGTATCGGTGGTGTTGCTCTTAACCAAATCAATCAATTGCACTTTGACCGTGCCTTTATCGGGATGAATGGTGTCGACGATGGCTATTATACGACTCCAGATATGGAGGAGGGAGCAGTGAAACGTGCTATTTTGGAGAATGCCAAACAGACCTATGTCTTGGTGGATTCGTCCAAAATTGGACAAACTTGCTTTGCCAAGGTAGCACCACTTAAACGCGCTATTGTCATCACAAGTCAAGGGCATGAGCTCTTGCAGGCTATTAAGAAGAAAACGGAGGTAATAGAAGTATGATTTATACAGTCACACTCAATCCGTCTATTGACTATATCGTTCGCTTGGACCAAGTTCAAGTCGGCAGTGTCAATCGCATGGACAGTGATGATAAGTTTGCTGGTGGGAAAGGAATCAATGTCAGTCGTGTCTTGAAACGCTTGGATATTTCTAATACTGCGACTGGATTTATTGGAGGTTTTACTGGTAAATTTATCACAGATACCCTTGCAGAAGAGAAAATCGAAACTCGTTTTGTCCAAGTAGCTGAAGATACTCGCATCAATGTCAAGATTAAAGCAGACCAAGA
This sequence comes from Streptococcus oralis SK610, assembly GCF_000257455.1. Classification (GTDB taxonomy): domain Bacteria; phylum Bacillota; class Bacilli; order Lactobacillales; family Streptococcaceae; genus Streptococcus; species Streptococcus oralis_CB. The sequence continues at coordinate 78,197 of NZ_AJKQ01000026.1, read as the reverse complement.
AACAGAAATCAATGGGACTGGTCCAAATGTTGATCCCGAACAACTTGAAGAGTTAAAAGCTATTCTTTCAAGCCTGACAGCAGAAGATACGGTTGTGTTTGCGGGTTCGAGTGCTAAAAACCTAGGAAATGTTATCTACAAGGATTTGATTGCATTAACACGCCAGACTGGTGCGCAAGTCGTTTGTGATTTTGAAGGACAGACCTTGATTGATAGTTTGGACTACCAGCCACTTTTGGTTAAACCAAACAATCACGAACTTGGAGCTATCTTTGGAGTGAAACTCGAAAGTTTAGATGAAATCGAGAACTATGCTCGTCAGTTACTGGCCAAAGGAGCTCAAAACGTTATTATCTCAATGGCTGGCGACGGTGCTCTTCTTGTCACATCTGAGGGCTCTTACTTCGCCAAACCTATCAAGGGAACAGTCAAAAATTCAGTGGGAGCTGGCGACTCAATGGTTGCTGGATTTACCGGTGAATTTGTCAAATCAAAAGACGCAGTAGAAGCCTTCAAATGGGGAGTAGCTTGTGGAACAGCAACGACCTTCTCGGATGACTTGGCAACAGCGGAATTTATTAAAGAAACATATGAAAAAGTTGAGGTAGAAAAACGATGAAAATTCAAGACCTATTGAGAAAAGATGTCATGTTGCTGGATTTGCAGGCAACTGAAAAAACAGCTGTCATCGAAGAGATGATTCATAGCTTGGTAGATCATGGTTATGTGACGGATTTTGAAACCTTTAAAGAAGGGATCTTAGCGCGTGAAGCTCTCACTTCCACTGGTTTGGGTGACGGAATTGCTATGCCTCACAGCAAAAACTCTGCTGTCAAAGAAGCAACAGTTCTCTTTGCTAAGTCAAACAAGGGTGTTGACTATGAGAGCTTGGATGGGCAACCAACAGACCTCTTCTTCATGATTGCAGCTCCAGAAGGTGCCAATGATACTCACTTAGCAGCCTTGGCAGAATTGTCTCAATACTTGATGAAAGATGGTTTCGCTGACAAACTTCGCCAAGTAACATCTGCAGATCAAGTTATCGAACTTTTTGACCAAGCTTCAGGAAAAGCTGAAGAGCCTGTTCAAGCACCTGCCAATGAATCTGGCGACTTTATCGTAGCTGTTACAGCTTGTACGACAGGTATTGCCCACACTTACATGGCTCAAGAAGCCCTTCAAAAAGTGGCTGCTGAAATGGGTGTTGGTATCAAGGTTGAAACCAATGGTGCTAGCGGTGTTGGGAACCAATTGACTGCAGAGGATATCTGCAAGGCTAAAGCTGTTATCATCGCAGCGGATAAGGCAGTAGAAATGGATCGTTTTGATGGTAAACCTTTGGTTAACCGTCCAGTTGCAGACGGTATCCGTAAGACTGAAGAATTGATCAACTTGGCTCTTTCAGGAGATGCTGAAGTCTACCGTGCTGCTAATGGAGCAAAAGCTGCAACAGCATCTAATGAAAAACAAAGTATCGGTGGTGCTTTCTACAAACACTTGATGAGTGGTGTATCTCAAATGTTACCATTCGTTATCGGTGGTGGTATCATGATTGCCCTTGCTTTCTTGATCGACGGTGCTTTTGGTGTGCCACAGGATAGTCTTGGCAATCTCGGATCCTACCATGAACTCGCTTCAATGTTCATGAAAATCGGTGGCGCAGCCTTTGGCTTGATGCTTCCAGTCTTTGCAGGATATGTTGCCTACTCTATCGCTGAAAAACCAGGTTTAGTAGCTGGTTTTGTGGCTGGTGCAATTGCCAAAGAAGGTTTTGCCTTTGGTAAAATTCCTTATGCCGCAGGTGGTGAAGCAACTTCAACTCTTGCAGGTGTCTCATCTGGTTTCCTAGGTGCCCTTGTTGGTGGATTTATCGCAGGTGCCTTGGTTCTTGCTATCAAGAAATACGTAAAAGTTCCTCGTTCACTTGAAGGTGCTAAATCAATCCTTATCTTGCCACTTTTTGGAACAATTTTGACAGGATTTGTCATGCTAGCTGTTAACATCCCAATGGCAGCAATCAACACTGCTATGAATGACTTCCTAGGCGGTCTTGGAGGAGGTTCAGCTGTCCTTCTTGGTATCGTTCTTGGAGGCATGATGGCTGTTGACATGGGTGGACCAGTCAATAAAGCTGCTTATGTCTTTGGTACAGGAACGCTTGCAGCGACTGTTTCTTCAGGTGGTTCTGTAGCTATGGCAGCAGTTATGGCTGGAGGAATGGTTCCACCACTTGCTATCTTTGTCGCAACCCTTCTTTTCAAAGATAAATTTACCAAAGAAGAACGCAACTCTGGTTTAACAAACATCATCATGGGCTTGTCATTTATCACTGAGGGAGCAATTCCATTTGGTGCAGCAGACCCGGCTCGTGCGATTCCAAGCTTCATTCTTGGTTCTGCAGTAGCAGGAGGACTCGTTGGTCTTGCAGGAATCAAACTCATGGCGCCACACGGAGGAATCTTCGTTATCGCTCTAACTTCAAATGCCCTTCTTTACCTTGCCTCTGTCTTGGTTGGCGCAATCGTAAGTGGTGTGGTTTATGGTTACCTACGCAAACCACAAGCATAAAAAGTATTAGAATAGAAAGATTGTTACCATTTGGTGCAATCTTTTTCTCTATTCGAAATGGCTGTGAAATATGTTATAATAGAAGAATGGCAAACAAGAATACTAGTAAAACAAGACGGAGACCGTCTAAAGCAGAACTCGAAAGAAAACAGGCTATACAGAGGATGCTGATTTCCTTAGGGATTGCCTTATTGTTGATTATTGCAGCTCTCAAGCTTGGTGCGGCGGGTATCACCCTTTATAATCTCATTCGACTGGTGGTTGGAAGTTTGGCCTATGTGGCCATAGGCGGCCTCCTCATCTATCTTTTTCTTTTTAAATGGATCCGCAAGCAGGAAGGGCTTCTGTCAGGATTTCTCTGTATCTTTGCTGGCTTACTCTTGATTTTTGAGGCCTACTTGGTATGGAAATTTGGCTTGGAGCAGTCAGTTCTAAAAGGGACCTTGTCTCAAGTTATGACGGACCTGACTGGTATGCGGGTGACTAGCTTTGCTGGTGGAGGCCTGCTTGGTGTTGGACTCTATATCCCCATATCCTTTCTTTTCTCAAATATCGGATCGTACTTTATTGGAGTTCTCTTGATTCTAGTTGGGGCACTCTTAGTTAGTCCTTGGTCTATTTACGATGTCGCAGCCTTTATTGGAACTCAGTTCAGATCTTTCATGGAAAAACAGGAACAGAGAAAACAGGAACGCTTCATCAAGAGAGAAGAAGAGAAGGCTCGTCAAGAAGCTGAAGAAGCAGCCAGAATTCAGAGAGAACAAGAAGAACAGGATGCGCTGCCGCTTCCTCCTGTAGATCCTGAAACGGGAGAAATCTTATCAGAAGTACCAGACTACGATTTCCCCCCAATTCCTGAGGAAGAATGGATCGAACCGGAGATTATCCTCCCTAAAACTGATTTTGATGTTCCATATGTGGAAGAAGACTTTGAGGATGAAGAGGTACAGGTTGATTTTTCTGCTAAGGAAGCCCTTGAATACAAGCTACCAAGCTTGCAACTCTTTGCGCCAGATAAACCCAAAGATCAGTCCAAGGAAAAGAAGATTGTTCGAGAAAATATCAAAATCCTAGAAGAAACCTTTGCCAGCTTTGGTATCAAGGTGACGGTAGAACGGGCTGAAATTGGGCCATCAGTTACCAAGTATGAAGTCAAGCCAGCAGTTGGTGTACGGGTTAACCGCATTTCCAATCTGGCAGACGACTTAGCGCTAGCTCTGGCGGCCAAGGATGTTCGGATAGAGGCTCCAATCCCTGGTAAATCCCTAGTCGGAATTGAGGTTCCTAACTCTGAGATTGCGACTGTTTCCTTCCGTGAACTCTGGGAACAGTCTCAGACTAAACCAGAAAATCTCCTCGAAATTCCTCTAGGTAAGGCGGTCAATGGAACTGCTCGCACCTTTGACCTTTCCAAGATGCCCCACCTACTCGTTGCAGGTTCGACGGGATCAGGGAAGTCAGTCGCAGTTAACGGTATTATCGCTAGCATTCTTATGAAAGCAAGACCAGACCAGGTCAAGTTTATGATGGTGGATCCAAAGATGGTTGAGTTATCGGTTTACAATGACATTCCTCACCTCTTGATTCCAGTTGTGACCAATCCACGCAAGGCCAGCAAGGCTCTCCAAAAGGTGGTGGATGAGATGGAAAACCGTTATGAACTCTTCGCTAAGGTTGGAGTGAGAAATATCGCTGGTTACAATGCCAAGGTAGAAGAATTCAATGCCCAATCTGAGTACAAACAAATACCCCTACCTTTGATTGTTGTCATTGTGGATGAGTTGGCAGACCTTATGATGGTGGCTAGCAAGGAAGTGGAAGATGCTATCATTCGTCTCGGACAGAAGGCGCGTGCTGCAGGGATTCACATGATTCTCGCAACACAGCGTCCATCGGTTGATGTCATCTCTGGTCTTATCAAGGCCAATGTCCCATCTCGTGTGGCTTTTGCAGTTTCATCAGGAACAGATTCACGAACCATCTTGGATGAAAATGGAGCTGAAAAATTGCTCGGTCGAGGAGACATGCTCTTTAAACCAATTGATGAAAATCACCCAGTCCGTCTGCAAGGGTCCTTTATCTCGGATGATGATGTTGAACGTATCGTAAACTTCATCAAGGCTCAGGCTGATGCGGACTATGATGATAGCTTTGATCCAGGAGACGTCCCAGATAATGAGGGAGATTTCTCTGACGGCGAAGCTGGTGGCGATCCGCTTTTTGAAGAAGCTAAGGCTTTGGTTATCGAAACCCAGAAAGCTAGCGCTTCGATGATTCAGCGTCGTTTGTCAGTTGGATTTAACCGTGCGACCCGACTGATGGAAGAACTCGAAATGGCAGGTGTCATCGGTCCAGCTGAGGGAACCAAACCACGAAAAGTATTGCAACAATAAAAAAATAGCTTCTTTCCAAATTTGGAAAGAAGTTATTTTTTTGATTACTGGTTCGTTTTAGTTTCAGAACTCGTTGTATTTGACTGTGTTCCATTATCGCTTGTTTCTTTATTTGTAGCTGGTGTAGAAGAGTCCTGAGTTGTTGTTTTCTGTTCTTCTTTTTTCTCCTCTTTCGTGTTGGATTGAGAAGTTTCTTCTTGTGGGGTATTTTCTTTAGTAGAAGTGTTGTCCTTGTTAGGTGTAGTATTTTCCTGAGGGGATTCCTTTTGAATTTCCTTGACAACAGTTGTTTGAGTTGTCGTCGGTTCTTTTTTGTTGTTTTTGTTATTATCCATGGCGTTCATGATAGTGATAGTAGCGGTGATGAGACCAAGGATACTACCGATGGTAGCAATCGTTTTTTGAAAGACAGTAAATCCCTTTTTGATGTGTTCTGTTTTTGGTTTTGAAGTTCTACGATAGTTAGACATGATACTCTCCTTTAATTATGATTTATTATACCTCATTTCTTTAAAAAAATCTTAAAAAAAGAGAAACCTCCCTTTCTTGTCGCAGGTCTCTTTTCGTGATACAATAGAAGGAGTGATTTTAGAAAGCGTGAGAAAACATGATCTACTTTGATAATTCGGCGACAACCAAGCCTTATCCTGAAGCACTTGAAACTTACATGCAGGTCGCTTCAAAAATTGTAGGAAATCCGTCTAGTCTCCATCGTTTGGGAGATCAGGCAACACGAATTTTAGATGCTTCCCGGCAGCAAGTTGCAGATTTGATTGGCAAGAAAAGTGATGAAATCTTCTTTACCTCTGGTGGAACAGAAGGGGATAACTGGGTTATCAAGGGTGTGGCCTTTGAAAAAGCCCAGTTTGGCAAGCACATCATCGTATCAGCTATTGAGCATCCAGCAGTCAAGGAGTCAGCCCTATGGCTGAAAAGTCAAGGTTTTGAGGTGGATATTGCTCCAGTTGATGAGAAAGGATTTGTGGATGTTGAAGCATTAGCAGATTTGATACGTCCTGATACGATCCTTGTCTCCATCATGGCAGTTAACAATGAAATTGGCTCTATCCAGCCTATTGAGGCTATTTCAGAACTCTTGGCAGATAAGCCGACCATTTCCTTCCATGTTGATGCGGTTCAGGCACTTGCTAAGATTCCGACTGAAAAATACTTGACGGATCGAGTGGATTTTGCGATCTTCTCAAGTCATAAGTTTCATGGTGTCAGAGGTGTTGGATTTGTCTATATCAAGTCTGGTAAGAGGATCATGCCTCTTTTAACAGGTGGCGGTCAAGAGGGAGACTATCGTTCGACAACTGAAAATGTGGCAGGGATCGCAGCAACAGCCAAGGCCCTCCGTTTGTCTATGGAAAAGTTAGCTGTCTTTACTAGCAAGACGGGGCAGATGAAGGCAGTCATTCGCCAAGCCCTTCTGGATTATCCAGATATTTTTGTCTTTTCAGATGAGGAAGACTTTGCCCCTCATATCCTGACTTTTGGGATTAAAGGTGTTCGTGGTGAAGTCATTGTTCACGCTTTTGAAGACTATGACATTTTCATTTCTACAACCTCTGCTTGTTCGTCCAAGGCAGGAAAACCTGCGGGAACCTTGATTGCAATGGGAGTGGAAAAGGATAAGGCCCAGTCAGCTGTGCGTCTAAGCCTAGACTTGGAAAATGATATGAGTCAGGTCGAGCAGTTTTTGACCAAGCTAAAATTAATTTACAATCAAACTAGAAAAGTAAGATAGGAGCATTTATGCAGTATTCAGAAATTATGATTCGTTACGGAGAATTATCAACCAAGCACAAAAATCGTATGCGTTTCATTAATAAACTTCGTAATAATATTTCAGACGTTTTGTCTATCTATCCTCAAGTTAAGGTAACCGCAGATCGCGACCGTGCCCACGCTTACCTGAATGGAACTGATTATACAGCAGTAGCAGAATCACTCAAGCAAGTCTTTGGAATTCAAAATTTTTCTCCTGTGTATAAGATTGAAAAGTCAGTGGAAGTTCTGAAGTCTGCTGTCCAAGAGATTATGAAGGAAATCTATAAGGAAGGGATGACCTTTAAAATCACTAGCAAGCGTAGCGACCACAACTTTGAACTCGACAGTCGTGAACTGAATCAAACTCTTGGTGGAGCTGTTTTCGAGGCCATTCCAAACGTACAAGCTCAGATGAAAAATCCAGATATTAATCTTCAGGTTGAGATTCGTGAAGAGGCTGCCTATCTTTCCTATGAAACCTTTCGTGGAGCAGGAGGATTACCTGTGGGAAGTTCTGGTAAAGGTATGCTCATGTTGTCAGGAGGGATTGACTCACCTGTGGCAGGTTATCTAGCTCTTAAACGTGGGGTAGATATCGAGGCAGTTCACTTTGCCAGTCCGCCATACACAAGTCCTGGCGCCCTCAAGAAAGCCCACGATTTGACCCGTAAATTAACCAAGTTTGGTGGAAATATCCAGTTTATCGAAGTACCTTTCACTGAGATTCAAGAGGAAATCAAGGCTAAAGCGCCAGAAGCCTACCTCATGACCTTGACCCGTCGTTTTATGATGCGCATTACCGACCGTATTCGTGAGATACGAAATGGTTTAATTATCATCAATGGAGAAAGTCTTGGTCAAGTAGCGAGCCAGACCTTGGAAAGCATGCAGACTATCAACGCTGTGACTAGCACTCCAATTATTCGTCCCGTGGTTACCATGGACAAGTTGGAAATCATTGACATCGCGCAGGAAATCGATACCTTTGAAATTTCAATCCAGCCTTTTGAAGACTGCTGTACTATTTTTGCGCCTGACCGTCCTAAGACCAATCCTAAGATAGAGAATGCAGAGCAGTATGAAAAACGCATGGATGTTGAAGGCTTGGTTGAGCGAGCAGTGGCTGGGATTATGATTACTGAAATCACTCCCCAGGTTGAAAAAGATGCTGTCGATGAGTTAATTGACAATCTCCTCTAATCATAAAATCCAGAAGAATTCAAAAAAATAAATGAAAAAGTTAGTTATTTATCCTTAAAATGGACAATTACTGACTTTTTTTCTATTTTTATGGTATAATGAGATAAAATTTTGAATATAGAGAGTTTTCTGACAATGAATCATTCCTACTTTTACTTAAAAATGAAAGAACACAAACTCAAGGTGCCTTATACTGGAAAAGAGCGTCGTGTGCGTGTGCTTCTGCCAAAGGACTACGAGAAGGACACAGACCGTTTTTATCCTGTAGTTTACTTTCATGATGGGCAAAATGTCTTTTACAGCAAGGAGTCCTATATCGGACACTCTTGGAAGATTATTCCAGCCATTAAGCGGAATCCTGATATCAGTCGCATGATTGTCGTTGCCATAGATAATGATGGTATGGGGCGGATGAATGAATACGCAGCTTGGAAGTTTCAAGAATCTCCTATCCCAGGCCAGCAGTTTGGCGGTAAGGGTGTGGAGTATGCCGAGTTTGTCATGGAGGTGGTCAAGCCTTTTATCGATGAGACCTATCGTACCAAAGCTGATCGCCAGCACACGGCTATGATTGGTTCGTCGCTTGGAGGCAATATCACCCAGTTTATCGGACTAGAGTACCAAGATCGAATTGGTTGTCTAGGTGTCTTCTCATCTGCTAACTGGCTTCACCAAGAAGCCTTTAACCGCTATATCGAGCGCAAAAAATTGTCGCCTGAACAGCGCATTTTCATTTATGTAGGAACAGAAGAAGCAGATGATACGGACAAGACCTTGATGGCTGGCAATATCAAACAAGCCTATATTGACTCGTCGCTTCGCTATTACCGTGATTTGATTGCAGGTGGAGTAGGCTTGGATAATCTTGTCTTGAAAGTTCAGTCTGGTGCCATCCATAGTGAGATTCCATGGTCGGAAAATTTACCAGACTGTCTCCGATTTTTTGCAGAGAAATGGTAAGTTAAGAAAGGAGAAAGCCAATGCATATTGAAAACCTCAGCCACTGGAGTGGCCACTTCAACCGTGAAATGTACCTTAACCGTTATGGGCATGCTGGGATTCCAGTTGTTGTTTTTGCTTCATCTGGTGGAAGTCACAACGAATACTATGATTTTGGCATGATAGATGCCTGTGCTTCCTTTATCGAAGAAGGCCGTATTCAGTTCTTTACCCTATCCAGTGTGGACAGTGAGAGCTGGTTGGCTACTTGGAAAAATAGTCATGACCAGGCGGAGATGCATCGAGCTTACGAACGCTATGTGATTGAGGAAGCCATTCCTTTTATCAAGCATAAGACAGGTTGGTTTGATGGTATGATGACGACAGGTTGCTCGATGGGGGCCTACCATGCACTCAATTTCTTCCTCCAGCATCCAGATGTCTTTACCAAGGTGATTGCTCTCAGTGGTGTTTATGACGCACGTTTCTTCGTTGGTGATTACTACAATGATGATGCTATTTACCAAAACTCGCCAGTAGATTATATCTGGAATCAAAACGACGGCTGGTTTATCGATCGTTACCGTCAGGCAGAAATCGTCGTTTGCACGGGTCTAGGTGCCTGGGAACAAGACGGTCTACCATCTTTCTACAAGCTCAAAGAAGCCTTTGACCAGAAACAAATTCCAGCCTGGTTTGCTGAATGGGGACACGATGTCGCCCACGACTGGGAATGGTGGCGTAAACAAATGCCCTATTTTCTTGGACACCTGTATCTATAAAAGGAGTTGCCTATGAATTACCTTGTTATTTCTCCCTACTATCCGCAAAACTTCCAACAGTTTACCATCGAGCTAGCCAATAAAGGCATCACCGTTTTGGGAATTGGTCAGGAGCCTTACGAACAACTGGATGAGCCTTTGCGCAATAGCTTGACCGAGTATTTCCGTGTGGACAATCTTGAGAACATAGACGAAGTCAAACGTGCAGTAGCTTTTCTTTTCTACAAGCATGGCCCAATCGACCGCATCGAGTCCCACAATGAATACTGGCTTGAGCTAGACGCAACACTCAGAGAACAATTCAATGTCTTTGGTGCCAAACCCAAAGATCTTAAAAAAACCAAGTTTAAGTCTGAGATGAAGAAACTCTTCAAAAAAGCAGGTGTCCCTGTGGTACCTGGTGCTGTTATCCAGACGGAAGCAGATGTGGACCAAGCAGTTGAGACGATTGGCCTACCAATGATTGCCAAACCTGATAATGGAGTGGGAGCGGCAGCAACCTTTAAGCTTGAGACAGAAGACGATATCCATCACTTCAAGGAAGAATGGGACCATTCAACCGTTTATTTCTTTGAAAAATTTGTCACTTCTAGCGAAATCTGTACCTTTGACGGGCTTGTGGACAAGGATGGCAATATCGTCTTTTCAACGACTTTCGATTATGCCCATACACCACTTGATCTGATGATTTATAAGATGGACAATTCCTACTATGTGCTTAAGGATATGGATCCCAAACTGCGCAAGTATGGCGAGGCCATTGTCAAAGAATTTGGAATGAGAGAACGCTTTTTCCATATCGAGTTTTTCCGTGACGGGGACGACTACATTGCCATTGAGTACAATAACCGTCCTGCAGGTGGCTTTACCATTGATGTTTATAACTTCGCTCACTCCTTGGATCTCTACCGAGGTTATGCGGCGATTGTTGCAGGTGAAGAGTTCCCAGCATCAGAGTTTGAACCACAATACTGTTTAGCTACATCACGTCGTGCCAATGCAAATTATGTCTATTCAGAAGAAGACTTGCTTGCTAAGTACAGCCAGCAAGTCAAGGTCAAAAAAATCATGCCAGCAGCCTTTGCAGAGCTACAAGGGGACTACCTTTATATGTTGACCACTCCGAGTCGCCAAGAGATGGAGCAGATGATTGCAGATTTTGGTCAACGTCAAGAATAACGATTAGGACAAAAGGAGTTTGACTTCTTTTGTCCTTTTTTTAAAGATAAGTTAAATAAAGCGTTTTCCATAGATTCTTTTCAGAAAAGATATTGCTAAAAGGCCTAAAAATTGATAGAATAAGGATTGTCTAAAAAAATTTAAGGAGAATCTATCAAATGGATTTTACATGGGCTATTAAATATGCCACAGAATTCTTGGGAACTGCTATTTTGATCATTCTTGGTAATGGTGCAGTTGCTAACGTTGAACTTAAAGGTACGAAAGGTCACCAAAGTGGCTGGCTCGTTATCGCAGTTGGTTATGGTATGGGGGTTATGATCCCAGCCTTGATGTTTGGTAACGTATCAGGAAACCACATCAACCCAGCTTTCACTCTTGGACTTGCTGTTAGTGGCCTTTTCTCTTGGGAGCAAGTACCATATTACATCCTAGCACAAGTTTTGGGAGCAATCTTTGGTCAAGCTTTGGTTGTAGCGACTCACCGTCCTTACTACTTGAAGACAGAGAATCCTAACAATATCTTGGGTACCTTCTCAACAATTTCAAGCATCGACCACGGTACAAAAGAATCACGTTTTGCAGCTACTGTTAACGGTTTCCTCAATGAGTTTGTAGGTTCATTTGTTCTTTTCTTTGCAGCACTTGGTTTGACTAAAAACTTCTTTGGTGCTGAATTAGTAGCGAAAGCTCAGGCGACAATTAATGACCAAGTAGCTCAAGCTGCAGCGCAAGGAACAACAATCCCTCAAGAACAAGTAACAGCAGCGCTTGAGCAAGCAAAAAACCAAGCCGCTCCATTTTTGGCACCAGGTCTTGGAATTGCGCACTTGGCACTTGGTTTCCTAGTGATGGCCTTGGTAACTTCACTTGGTGGACCTACTGGTCCTGGTTTGAACCCAGCTCGTGACTTTGGACCACGTCTTCTTCACGAACTCCTTCCAAAATCAGTTCTTGGTCAACACAAGGGTGATTCAAAATGGTGGTATGCATGGGTTCCAGTTGTAGCTCCAATTGCAGCGGGTATTGCAGCAGTAGCACTATTTAAACTACTTTACCTATAAGAAATGAAACTGGGGAATCCCAGTTTTTTTGTTATAAAATTTCTAAATAAAATAGATATGGCTTGTAAAATATTCGAAAATCCTTTAAAATAAAAGAGTTGGAGGAATATATGAATGTGAATGAGATTGTTCGGATCGTTCCGACTTTGAAAGTTAATAATCGAAAATTAAATGAAAAATTTTACATTGAAACCCTGGGGATGAAACCTTTGCTGGAAGAGTCTGCCTTTATTTCTCTAGGTGATCAGACAGCTACGGAGAGATTGATTTTAGAAGAGTCTCCAAGCATGCGAACACGCAGAGTTGAAGGACTTAAGAAGCTAGCTAGACTCTTGATAAAGGTTGAAAATCCTTCTGAAATCGAGGCCCTTCTTTCTCAAATGAAGTCTCTTCCTCGTCTATTTAAAGGAAAACGTGGGTATGCTTTTGAGATTGTTTCTCCTGAAGAGGATGTGATCCTTGTTCATGCAGAAAATGATATAAGAGATCTGGTACCACTGGAAACCGCTCCTGAATTTTATTCAAATACAGGTATAAAATACGTGAGCCAATTTGAGGTTTCTATGGAGTTGCGTTTGCCTGAAGGGACAGAGAGTTTACTTGATTCTGAAGGAGTAGCGCCAGCAATTACCTTTACTAAAGGGCAAGGACCAGATTTGGCTGTTGAAAACAATGTCACTTGGGACCTGACGATGTTAAAATTTTTAGTCAAGAATTTTGATCTAACCAGTCTGCGTCAGAAATTTGAAAAGACAGGCTACTTTGTGCCTAAGTCTAAAAAATTCTTCCTTGGTAAAGATACCAATAACATTGAATTGTGGTTTGAAGAAGCATGAAGTTGGAAAAAATTCTAAGAAAAATAGAAAATCAAATCGAGGCAGGGATTTATCCCGGGGCCTCTTTTGCGTATTATAAGGATGGTGAATGGAAAGAGTCTTATCTAGGATTGAGTGATCCAGAACGAGACTTGAAGACAGAAACCGGTTTGGTTTATGATTTGGCCAGTGTGAGTAAGGTCGTGGGAGTGGGGACGGTTCCTATCTTCTTGTGGCAGCAGGGCAAATTAGATATTGATCGACCGGTGACGGATTTTTTACCGGAGTGTGATTATCCTGATATCACTATACGGCAACTTTTGACCCATGCTACAGATTTAGACCCCTTTATTCCCAACCGAGACAAGTTAAGTGCAGAGGAATTGAGAGAAGCCATGTTTCACCTCAACAGACGAAATCAGCCAGCCTTCCTATACTCGGACGTTCACTTTTTACTCTTGGGTTTTCTTTTGGAAAAAATCTTTAACCAAGATTTGGATCAGATTATAGAAGAACAAGTTTTGGGACCATGGGGGATGAAGGAAACGATGTTTGGTCCTGTTGAGCAAGCTGTACCAACAGTGAGAGGAGTAGAGGCCGGAATCATTCACGATCCTAAAGCCCGTCTATTAGGGAAACACGCTGGAAGTGCTGGTTTGTTTTCGACTGTTAAGGATTTGCAGATCTTTCTGGAACATTACTTGAAAGATGAGTTTGCTGCAGAATTGAGCCGAAATTTTTCTCCTTTAGATGATAAGGAGCGTTCTCTAGCCTGGAATCTGGAAGGAGCTTGGCTCGACCATACGGGCTATACAGGTACCTTCATTATGTGGAATCGGGAGAAGCAGGAGGCGGCTATCTTTTTATCCAATCGAACGTATGAGAAGGATGAGCGTGCCCAGTGGATAGTCGATCGAAACCAAGTCATGGAAATGATTCGTCAAGGGGAGTAGGGAGAAGAATGTCAAAAACCGTAAAAGGAACTCTGTATACAGTAGTGGCAGGGATTGCTTGGGGCTTGTCAGGAACCAGTGGTCAATACCTGATGGCACACGGGATTTCCGCTCTAGTCTTGACCAATTTGCGACTTATCATTGCAGGCTTGGCATTGGTGTTCTTATCCTACGTGACTGCAAAGTATAAACTCCTTTCTTTTTTAAAGGACAGAAAAAGCCTTTTATCTCTGCTGTTATTTGCCCTGTTTGGACTTTTCTTAAATCAGTTTGCCTATCTTTCTGCCATTCAGGAAACCAATGCTGGAACGGCGACAGTTCTCCAGTATGTATGCCCCGTTGGGATTTTGGTTTATACCTGTATGAAGGATAAGGTAGCTCCGACACTGGCTGAGATTATTTCGATTGGATTGGCTATAGGAGGAACTTTTCTGATCGCGACGCATGGGAAAGTTGACCAGTTGTCTGTCACACCCCTAGGCCTGTTCTGGGGCCTCTTTTCAGCCTTGACCTATGCCCTCTATATTATCCTTCCCATCGCTTTGATTAAGAAGTGGGGCAGTATTTCGGTGATTGGTGTTGGGATGGTTATTTCTGGTGTAGTGGCTATTCCTTTCACAGGAGTCTTACAGGCCAGCATACCAACCAGCTTAGATTTTCTCTTTGCATTTGCTGGGATTATCATTATCGGAACGGTCTTTGCCTATACAGCTTTTCTAAAAGGAGCTAGTCTGATAGGCCCTGTTAAGTCTAGTTTATTGGCTTCCATAGAGCCAATTTCTGCCGTTTTCTTTGCCTTTCTGATTATGAAGGAACAGTTTTATGCGATTGATTTTGTCGGCATGGCCATGATTTTACTAGCCGTGACCATTATTTCTTTGAAAGATTTACTGCTGGAAATAAAGAGTAAGTAATAAAAAATCCACTCAATCGAGTGGATTTTGTGTGTATAGATGATTAGAATTTATTTTCGTGTGGCAAAATCAAGTTTAAGATAATTCCCGTCATAGCTGATAGAGCAGTACCTGAAAGTGTAACGGGGCCAAGTTTGAGGATAGCTCCACCAAGTCCAAGTACCAACATGGCACTTGCGATGATGAGGTTACGCATTTGACTGAAGTCAACACGTTCCTTAATCAAAACTTTCAAACCATTGCTGGCGATAACTCCGTAGAGAAGGATGGACATGCCACCAAGCACAGCATTTGGAATGGTTGAAATCAAGGCAGTGAATTTACCTAGGAAGCTAAGAGCAATGGCGATGAAGGCTGCGTTACGGATAACAGAGACAGAAGCGATACGAGTCATCCCGATAACCCCTGTATTTTCGCCGTAGGTCGTATTAGCTGGTCCACCGAGGAAGGCTGATACAGATGTCGCGATACCATCACCGAGAAGCGTACGGTGAAGTCCTGGTTCTTTCAGGAATTGACGGCCACAGATTTGGCTCAAAACTGTGTGGTCTCCGATGTGTTCTGAAATTGTTACAATAGCGATTGGCAAGATAGCGATTGTTTCAGGACCGAAGTATAAGTTGTACTCTTTAAAGGCTCCACCTGTACTAAATGGCAAGTAGAAACCAGGAATTTCAAACCAGTTGGCTTGAAGGACTGGGGTAAAGTCAACCAAACCAAGAAGCATTGCGAAAATGTACCCACCGATGATGGCAAAGAGGAAAGGAATGATACGAAGGAAACCTTTTCCTTTTGTATTGATAAAGGCGGCAATCAAGAATGTAACAACGGCTACAAGAGCGTTCTTCCAGTTTCCGTCTGCTACAAGTCCAGCATTCGTTACAGCAGAACCAGCAAGACCAAGACCGATAACGATAATCATAGGTCCGATAATGATTGGTGGCAAGAGTTTGTCAATCCATTTCGTACCTGCAAAACGAACACTTGTCGCTACAAGAACATAGACTAAACCAGTCAGGATAACCCCAGTTTGAGCGGCAGATACATCGCCCCCCATTTCTTTCATGGCTAGAGACATAGCCGTGATAAAGGCAAATGAAGAACCTAGATAAACTGGAACCTTAAAGCCAGTAGAAATCATGTAGATAAGTGTTCCAATACCGGAAGCAAAGAGAGCAACCGATACGGGCATTCCCAAAATTAAGGGAACGAGAATGGTTGCACCAAACATGGCAAATACGTGCTGGAAGCTTAGAAGAATACCTTTACCAGCAGAAGGACGTTGATCAACGTCTAGTAACAAGTCAACAGTTGATTCCTGTTTCATAAAAACCTCACTTTTGGGCACCAAAAAAGAGCCCATTATTTTGCAGCAATAGGCCCTCAGAGTAAGACTTTTTAAAAAATAGCTATCTTTTAAAAATTTATATAAATCTGCGCCTTCGTCACCTCACAGGATGACATTAAAAACCTTTGCTTGTGATAGTATAGCAGAAAAAAATGATTTTGTAAATCATTTTTTCCCGAGCCCGGAAATGCGAGAGCGAGGTTCGTTTTGTAAACGAATTTTTCCCGAGCCCAGAAATACGAGAGCGAGGTTGATTTTGTAAATCATTTTTTCCCAAGCCCGGAAATGCGAGAGCGAGGTTCGTTTTGTAAACGAATTTTTCCCGAGCACGGAAATGCGAGAGCGAGGTATGATTTTGTAAATGGTTTTCTGAATTTTAAACAAGGGTGCACCATTGTTTAAAGTGGGCGTTTGTTGGGCATGCCAGCCTTTCTTGGATACTTGTTAGGTGTTTCCTTTTTCTTTTCGACCACAGTGATGTAGCGAGGATCTCCATTTGGCAGGGCATAGCTGAGGTTGTCCTCTACCTTACTAAAGAGGAGGTTGAGGGCATTCTTGGCTTCTAGCAATTCCTCAGGAGCATTGCTGGCCTTGAGTGCCAATAGTTTTCCGCCAACTTTAAGATAGGGAATGGTCAGCTCAGACAAAACCTGCATACGGGCAACCGCACGAGCCGTCACCACATCAAACTGGGCACGGAAGTTCTTGTCTTGGGCAAAGTCTTCTGCCCGCCCATGGTAGAAGTGAACACCATCCAAATCCAACTCCTGAGCCAAAAGTTGAAGGAAATTGATGCGCTTATTTAGCGAATCAATGATGGTTACATTTAACTGAGGATAGAGGATTTTCATAGGAAGGCTGGGAAATCCTGCCCCTGCTCCGATATCAAGAAGTTTGATAGTTTCATTTGAAATCAAGCCTTGTAGGATGGGTGCAATCGAATCATAAAAGTGCTTAAGGTAGACTTCTTCTTTATCCGTAATAGCGGTCAAATTAATCCTCTCATTCCACTCGACCAAGAGTTCAAAATACCGTTCAAATTGGTTCTTTTGCTGGTCCGAAAGTGGAAGATTTTGCTCAGCTAGTAGGCTGTAAAATGTTTCTGGTTTCATAGTAGTTTCCTTCTCTAGTATCATCTTATTTTACCATATTCGTTAAAATTTTGATATACTGGTAGTAATCTAAAAGCAGAAAGGAATAAGATTATGACTTGGATTATTCTTGGAGTTTTGGCTCTGATTGTTATTTTTGTGATTGTTAGCTATAACGGTTTGGTTAAAAATCGTATGCAGACCAAGGAGGCTTGGAGCCAGATAGATGTTCAGTTGAAGCGTCGTAATGATCTCCTCCCAAACTTAATTGAAACAGTCAAAGGCTATGCGAAATATGAAGGTTCTACCTTGGAAAAAGTAACAGAACTTCGTAGACAAGTAGCTGCAGCAACTTCACCGGCAGAAGCTATGAAGGCCAGTGATGCCCTTACCCGCCAGATTTCTGGTATCTTTGCAGTAGCAGAGAATTACCCAGACTTGAAAGCTAGTGCTAACTTTATCAAATTGCAAGAAGAGTTGACCAATACAGAAAATAAAATTTCTTACTCTCGCCAACTCTACAACAGTGTTGTCAGCAACTACAATGTAAAACTTGAAAGTTTCCCAAGCAACATCATCGCAGGACTATTTGGCTTTAAAGCTGCAGACTTCCTTCAAACACCTGAAGAGGAAAAGGCAGTTCCTAAAGTTGACTTTAGCGGTTTAGGTGACTAAGATGTTGTTTGATCAAATTGCGAGCAATAAACGAAAAACTTGGATTTTGTTGCTGGTTTTCTTCCTACTCTTGGCCTTGGTTGGTTATGCGGTTGGCTATCTCTTTATGCGTTCAGGTCTTGGTGGCGTGATTATTGCCTTGATTATTGGTCTTATCTACGCTCTGACCATGATCTTTCAATCGACAGAGATTGTCATGTCTATGAATGGGGCGCGTGAGGTTGATGAGCAAACAGCACCAGACCTCTACCATGTAGTAGAAGATATGGCCATGGTCGCTCAGATTCCCATGCCGCGTGTTTTCATCATTGAGGATTCTTCTTTAAATGCCTTTGCAACAGGTTCGAATCCGCAGAATGCGGCAGTTGCGGCCACTTCGGGTCTCCTAGCCATCATGAACCGTGAGGAGCTAGAAGCGGTCATGGGTCATGAAGTCAGTCACATTCGGAACTATGATATCCGCATTTCGACCATTGCTGTTGCTCTTGCTAGTGCTATTACCCTGCTATCTAGTATGGCTGGTCGTATGATGTGGTGGGGTGGTTCTGGTCGCAGACGGAGCGATAATGATCGTGATGGCAGTGGATTGGAGATTATCATGCTTGTCATCTCTCTCTTAGCCATTGTTCTGGCACCTCTCGCTGCAACCTTGGTGCAATTAGCCATTTCCCGTCAGCGGGAATTTCTAGCGGACGCATCCAGTGTGGAGCTGACTCGCAATCCTCAAGGGATGATCAATGCCTTGCGCAAGTTGGACAATAGCGAGCCTATGCATCACCACGTCGATGATGCCAGCAGCGCTCTGTACATCAATGATCCCAAGAAAGGTGGTGGACTCCAAAAACTATTTTACACCCACCCACCTATCTCAGAACGAATCGAACGCTTGAAACACATGTAAAAAGAATCCAGAGGTCGTCTCTGGATTTTTGCTTTTAGTATCTCGCTTTTAACTTGTTATCTTACCAAAAAATAGTATAATATATGTAATTCTATATAATTGAGGTGAATGATGTATAAGCGCTGGATGACGTTTTTCTTGATTTTGATTTTTCTGCCAATTCATTTGAGTATAGCAGAGAAAATCATGCGAACAAATTCATTAACGCTATCAATCCTTTTTACCCTTGTTGAACTTGCAATATTTTTATATGTAGGAAAAAAGTATGACTTGTTTCACATTCGGAAAATCTGCCTAAAAGATATTTTAAAATGTTTTCTTTCATACGTTTTGCTTTTCCTATTTTATATTTTGGTCAATTTTTTAGGCCCTACCCAATCAGACACAACTCAAGCTGTGCAAAGTTTATCACTTTCATGGTCTGTACTTTTTGTGGATATCTGTGTTTTGGCACCTGTCACGGAAGAAATCTTTATGCGAGGTATGTTACAGGGGATAGTATTTAAGAATACCTATTTTGGATTGTTTGCTACATCGCTTCTTTTTACTTATCTGCATGGTCCCTATACTATTCCTAGCTTTATCACCTATTTAGGTATGGGATTTGCATTTGGGATAAGGTATAAGACTTCTGATAACCTATGGAATTCCATTCTTTTGCATGTCCTCAATAATTTGGTTGCTTTTTGCTTTTTGTATATGAGATAATGTCATATTAGAATGCTTTGAGCGTATAATAGTAAAAAAGATTTTTAGCTTATACAATTTAAACAAATTTCAGAGCATAATCTGTCAGATCGATGATACCAGCAGTGCTCTTTATATCAATGATCCCAAGAAAGGTGGCGGACTCCAAAAACTATTTTACACCCACCTACCTATTTCAGAACGAATCGAACGCTTGAAACAGATGTAAAAAGGATCCAGAGAAGTTTCTCTGGATTTTTGCTATGTTTAAAATCTAAAAATCTTGTAAATCAACAACTTCCAAACCATTTTCTGTTAAACGATAGATACTCGTACAGACCTCTTTTAAGAAGCGTCTGTCATGCGAAACAGTGATCAGACCGCCTGGATAGGAGGCAAAGAGTTTTCTAATTTCGGGTTGAGAAGTGGGAGAAAAGTTTCGTGTGGGCTCATCTAGAAGGAGAAAGTTTGGTTTGCGCAAGACTAAATCCAAAAGTAGGAGTTTACCTTGTTGCCCACCAGATAGGGAGCGGATTTGGTGGTGCATCTCTGGATAGCTGAAATTGAGACTGGCTAGGTGAGATTGGATTTTCTGTAGTTCCTCTTTTCGTCCAGTTTGACTGAGGTAGGCTATTGGAGATAAATCCAATTGCAGTTTTTTATGGTAATCTTGTGGCATAAAACCAAGCGAAATCTCTCTTTTGGCGCTGAGCAGTTGTTGAAACTTGGCTAACAGAGTTGATTTCCCAACACCATTTGGCCCGATGATACCGATTTTATCTTGGCCACGGACCGTTAGTTGTAACCCCTGAGCTAAAACGCGCTCTCCAATGGACAAATTTTCTTTTTCCAGTTGGATTAATACTTTAGAAGCCGGTAATGGTTGTATATCTGAGAAGAAAAGTTGGATTTGCTCCTCTTCAAGTGGCTTTTGGGTCATGGACTGGGCTTCCTTTTCAAAGCGTTTTTCTTGAGAGAGTATATTTTTCATCTTTTTAGCCAATAGGCGCCCAACAGTACTGTTTCTGGTAGCTCGAAGTGCAGTTTCTACATTTTGCTTAACTCGGCGATGTTTTTCCATGGTTTTGTCATAGGCTCTCTGGTCGTTAGCAGCTTGCTGGCTTTGTCTGGCAAAATTAGCCTTTCTCTGCTCACTATAGCGATTATAGTCTAAATGCTCGACTAGTGTTTCTGCTTCTTTCCGATGCTTGACCAGTCGCAAGTGGACAATAGTGTCTGCCGTTTGAGAAAGGAAGTCTTCATCATGGGAAATGAAAATAACAGTTTGCCTGGTTTTTTGAATCTGACCTTTTAGCCAATCAATTGTTTCAAGGTCTAGGTCATTTGAAGGTTCATCTAAAAATAGAATCTCAAAGGGTTTTGCCAACTCATGGATGAGCTGAATTTTCAAAGCTTCGCCCCCCGAGAGGCTCCCAATTTCTTGGTCGCTAGCAAAACGGTCACTATCAAAGTGCAACTCCTCCGCCAAACGATAAAGAATACTGTAGTCTAATTCAGTAGAATCCAAAAAGAAGTAGTCGTGTAGAGACTTTTTTTTCAGAATCTCAGGGAGTTTTTGAGGAATGTAGGCCAGTGATTGAAGGTCGGACTGGATGTCGCCCTTGATAGTAAAATCAGGCAATGCTTCTCCCATTAAGGCTCGCAGCAAGGTTGATTTGCCATTTCCTTCTTCACCAATAATAGCAACCTTTTCCCCGTCTTGGATGGTCATGCTTAGGTCAGATACAAGATCTCGCAGATCTTTGTTTTGCGTGATAGTTAGATGATTGATTTTTATCATATTGTTGCCCTTTCTAGAATGTCGATAGTGCATAACAAAAAGCTCTACTTTATCTAGTAGAGCCCAAAGTCACTGTCAAAACTCTATTATCCTCGTTGAAAAGCTCGTCAAACTAGCTTGGAGTTGCCTAATCCAACCCAAGAGGAGCATAGCTTTCTAGTTTTTTGATTTTCAATGAGGACAAGATACTAGAAAATCTAGTATAAAAAGAGCACACAAAAAAGAGACAAAAACAAGATCTACTAAATAAAGTTCTTTATTTGATAGATTAGTTGTTCATGTCTCCCTTACCTCCGAGTATTAGTACCTCTATCCTATACCTTTCAGGAAATTTTGTCAATAGAAAACAAGTAATTTCAAGCCCTAAAAACCAAAAACAGGTCCATAGAGAGTCAATACGTGTTTGACATGTTCGTAGTGGAACTTGTCATAGTTGCGCCAAGCATCACGAGCTTGATCGTTTAGTTTTAAGCTCCCTAGTCCAATCAGAAGACTGGTGCGTTGGTAAAATTTCTCAAGGTTGATTAAGATACTGTTGTCCAGCTTTTCTGCTTTTTTTAGTTCCTTAAGAGTGGTGTTCAGCAGCTCTTGCAGTCGAAGATCATCGGCTGTTCCTTGTTTACAGCTTTGGTAGCTTTTATTTAACTCGGAAAGGAGTTGATAAGCTTCAGTGATGAGTGCTTTGTCTTCCATATGAGCATCCTCCTTGCTCTGATGTATTCTTGCCTATAGTATAGCACTAATAGGAAAGTTTGTCATAGTAAATATGTTAAAAAATGAGATTTTAATATCAAAGTTTGGGAGGCTGACTTATAGCCTTTTCATGGTATAATCAAGTGAGTACATCTTTATGGAGGAAAAATGAAGTTAAATATTCAAGAAATTCGTAAGCAGCCTGAAGGCCTACACTTTGAACAAACTTTAGACCTTGTCGCAGACTTGCGTAAACGGAATCAAGAAATTTTGGATGTCAAAGATATCCTTGCGGTGGGAAAGGTCCAATACGAAGACCGTATGTATTTCTTAGATTATCAACTATCTTACACCATTGTTCTTGCTTCCAGTCGCAGTATGGAGCCAGTTGAGTTGGCAGAGTCTTATCCAGTCACGGAAGTTTTCATGGAAGGCGCCACCAATCAACTAGACCAGGAAGTTCTTGATGATGACCTGGTCCTGCCTATCGAAAATGGGGAAATCGACCTTGCTGAGAGCGTAGCAGATAATATCTTGCTCAATATCCCAATCAAGGTCTTGACGGCAGAAGAAGAGGCGGGCCAAGGTTTTGTATCAGGAAATGACTGGCAAATCATGACTGAAGACGAATACCAAGCCCAACAAGCAGTTAAGAAAGAAGAAAACAGTCCATTTGCTGGCTTACAAGGACTATTTGATGGAGACGAGTAGATGGTTTTATCCAAGAAACGTGCCCGTCATGTCATAGAGGAAATCATTGCCCTCTTCCCAGATGCTAAACCCAGCCTCGATTTTACCAATCATTTTGAACTACTGGTTGCGGTCATGTTGTCAGCCCAGACCACAGATGCTGCGGTAAATAAGGCCACCCCAGGTCTCTTTGCTGCTTTTCCAACGCCACAAGCCATGTCTGTCGCGACAGAGAGTGAAATTGCTTCACACATTTCTCGTCTGGGACTGTATCGAAATAAGGCTAAATTCCTTAAAAAATGTGCCCAACAGTTACTAGACGATTTTGATGGTCAAGTGCCTCAGACTCGAGAGGAATTAGAAAGTCTAGCTGGTGTTGGTCGCAAAACAGCAAATGTCGTCATGAGTGTGGGCTTTGGAATTCCAGCTTTTGCAGTGGACACTCATGTGGAGCGTATCTGTAAGCATCACGATATCGTTAAAAAATCAGCTACGCCACTTGAAGTAGAGAAACGTGTTATGGATGTCTTGCCACCAGAAGAATGGTTAGCAGCCCACCAGGCCATGATTTACTTTGGACGAGCTATCTGTCATCCCAAAAATCCAGAATGCGATCACTATCCCCAACTGTATGATTTTAGTAATGTTTAAGAGGACTCTGAAAAAAGTTTTTGCTTGATTTTAAGGGTGCTTTATGCTATAGTAAATGATAACTAAATAATCCTTTAAACCTGTCCCGTGAGGCAGGCAAGGAGCGCGATAAAGTAGAAGGGTGAAGTCTATACTGTTTATAGTTGGGCTCGCTTGGCCATACATTTCAAGTCTCCTTGTAGAAGGAGACTTTTCTTTTTGGAGGTTTGTCATGAAGACAAAAGAAGTTGTAGACGAATTGACTGTCAAACGAGCGATTACGCGAATTACTTATGAGATTATCGAGCGCAATAAAGATTTGAATAAAATTATCCTAGCTGGGATAAAAACGCGTGGTGTTTTCATCGCTCATCGTATCAAAGAACGCTTGGAGCAGTTGGAAAATATCACTGTTCCTGTTGTGGAATTGGACACCAAACCTTTCCGTGATGATGTTAAAAGCGGAGAAGATACTTCTTTGATTTCTGTTGATGTGACTGACCGTGAAGTTATTTTGGTGGATGATGTACTCTATACAGGTCGTACCATCCGTGCTGCTATTGATAATATTGTTGGCCATGGTCGTCCTGCGCGCGTGAGTCTTGCGGTGCTAGTTGACCGTGGACATAGAGAATTGCCAATCCGTCCAGATTACGTTGGGAAAAATATCCCAACAAGCCGTTCTGAAGAAATCATCGTAGAGATGACAGAACTTGATGGCCAAGACAGAGTTCTGATTACTGAAGAAGCTTAGAAAGCTGAAGGAGTAGCCATGTCAGAAAATCAACAAGCATTGAACCATGTGGTTTCCATGGAAGACCTCACGGTTGATCAAGTGATGAAATTGATCAAACGAGGAATCGAGTTTAAAAACGGAGCCCAACTCCCCTACGAGAACAAACCTATCGTATCGAATCTCTTCTTTGAAGATTCTACACGAACACATAAGTCTTTTGAAGTGGCAGAGATCAAACTAGGATTGGAGCGACTGGACTTTGATGTGAAGACCAGCTCAGTAAACAAGGGTGAGACACTGTATGACACCATCTTAACCTTGTCTGCGCTAGGAGTTGATGTCTGTGTGATTCGTCATCCAGAGGTCGACTATTACAGAGAGTTGATTGCGAGTCCGTCGATTAAGACCTCCATCATCAATGGTGGTGATGGTTCGGGACAACATCCTAGCCAGAGCTTGCTTGATTTGATGACTATTTATGAGGAATTTGGCCACTTTGAGGGTCTCAAGGTTGCTATTGCAGGCGACTTGGACCACTCACGCGTTGCCAAATCCAATATGCAGATTTTGAAACGCTTGGGAGCTGAACTGTTCTTTGCAGGACCTGAGGAATGGAGAAGTCAAGAGTTTGCGGACTATGGACAGTTTGTAACTATTGATGAAATCATCGATCAGGTGGATGTTTTGATGTTACTCCGAGTTCAACATGAACGCCATGATAGTGGAGCAGTTTTTTCAAAAGAAGACTACCATGCTCAACACGGTTTGAACCAAGAACGCTATAATCGCTTAAAAGAAACAGCAATCATTATGCATCCTGCTCCAGTGAATCGCGATGTGGAAATTGCTGACCACTTGGTTGAAGCTTCAAAATCACGTATTGTTCAACAAATGACCAATGGAGTCTTTGTTCGAATGGCAATCTTAGAATCCGTACTGGCGAGTAGAAACGCCAAATGAGACACAAGACGTTAAAAGACGCCAGTGAGCGTCCACGAGAGGTGAAAATATGACAAAAAGACTTCTAGTATTAGAAGATGGCACAGTTTTTGAAGGCAAGGCCTTCGGAGCAGACATTGATGTAACAGGCGAAATCGTCTTTAACACAGGGATGACCGGTTACCAAGAGTCCATTACAGACCAGTCTTATAATGGACAAATCTTGACCTTCACTTATCCTTTGGTGGGAAATTATGGAATTAATCGTGATGATTACGAATCCATCATTCCAACTTGTAAGGGAGTTGTCGTTTTCGAAGAGGCGCGTCGAGCTAGCAACTGGCGCAACCAAATGACGCTGGATGAATTTTTGCAAGCCAAGAAAATTCCAGGTATTTCAGGGATTGATACGCGTGCACTTACAAAGATTATCCGTAAGCATGGTACGATGCGTGCAACCTTGACCCATGTTGGAGACAGTATGGACCATGTGACGGACCAGCTGCAAGCAACAGTCTTGCCGACAGACAATATCAAACAGGTTTCCACTAAAACTTCCTATCCAGCTCCTGGAGTTGGTTTGAGTGTGGTCTTAGTAGACTTTGGTCTCAAGCACTCAATCTTACGAGAACTATCTAAGCGTAACTGTAACGTGACGGTTGTTCCGTATTCAACAACGGCAGAAGAAATTCTCCACCTCAATCCTGATGGAGTTATGTTGTCAAATGGTCCAGGAAATCCAGAAGATGTTCCAGAAGCACTGGACATGATTCGAGGTGTGCAAGGAAAAATTCCAATCTTTGGTATCTGTATGGGACACCAACTCTTTGCTATGGCAAACGGGGCTAAGACCTACAAGATGAAGTTTGGTCACCGTGGATTTAACCACGCGGTACGTGAAATCGCAACAGGACGCGTAGACTTTACCAGCCAAAACCACGGTTATGCAGTTAGCCGTGAGGACTTGCCAGAGCATTTGATTATTACCCACGAAGAAATCAATGACAAGTCAGTTGAAGGTGTACGTCACAGATACCAACCAGGTTTTTCTGTACAATTCCACCCAGATGCAGCTCCTGGCCCACACGACGCTAGCTACCTATTTGACGAGTTTATCGAGATGATGGAAGCTTTTAAACAATCAAACTAAGAACGAGTAAAAGCTCGTTGGAGAATTTATTTAATGGCAACCAGAGAGTTGCCGAATAGAAAGGAGAAGGGTGGTCCGTATTTGATGAACTGAATACGGGCTACGGACGGTGCTAAAAAGATAGTTATTCCTAGAACTGATAGTTCTTCGTCATAACTCCTATTTTAGCTTTGTCCGCTTGACGCCCTTAATATCTTATAAATGCCTAAACGTACTGATATTCAAAAAATTATGGTGATTGGTTCTGGTCCGATTATTATTGGTCAAGCTGCTGAGTTTGACTACGCTGGGACACAGGCTTGCTTGTCTTTGAAAGAGGAGGGTTATGAAGTTGTCTTAGTTAACTCAAATCCTGCAACTATCATGACGGACAAGGAAATTGCTGATAAGGTTTATATTGAACCGATTACACTTGAGTTTGTGACACGTATTCTTCGTAAGGAACGTCCAGATGCCTTGCTACCGACCCTTGGTGGACAAACTGGTCTCAATATGGCCATGGAATTGTCTAAAAATGGTATCCTAGATGAGCTCGGAGTAGAGCTTCTGGGAACTAAATTATCTGCCATCGACCAAGCTGAGGACCGTGACCTCTTTAAACAATTGATGGAAGAGCTTGAGCAACCCATCCCTGAATCTGAAATTGTCAACACAGTGGAAGAAGCAGTTTCCTTTGCAGCGACAATTGGCTACCCAGTCATCGTCCGTCCAGCCTTTACCCTAGGTGGTACTGGTGGTGGTATGTGTGCCAACGAGGAAGAACTACGTGAAATCGCTGAAAATGGGTTGAAACTGTCACCTGTTACCCAATGTTTGATTGAGCGCTCCATTGCTGGTTTCAAGGAAATCGAATACGAAGTCATGCGCGATTCAGCTGACAATGCCCTCGTTGTTTGTAACATGGAAAACTTTGACCCAGTGGGGATTCACACAGGGGATTCTATCGTATTTGCTCCTGCGCAAACCATGTCAGACTATGAAAACCAAATGCTTCGTGACGCGAGCTTGAGCATTATCCGCGCTCTTAAGATTGAAGGTGGGTGTAACGTTCAGCTGGCACTTGATCCACATAGCTTCAAGTACTATGTTATCGAAGTAAACCCTCGTGTATCGCGTTCTTCTGCCCTTGCTTCTAAGGCAACTGGTTACCCAATTGCTAAATTGGCAGCTAAGATTGCCGTCGGTTTGACCTTGGATGAGGTCATCAACCCAGTTACAGGATCAACCTACGCCATGTTTGAGCCAGCCCTTGACTATGTGGTTGCTAAGATTCCTCGTTTCCCATTCGACAAGTTTGAAAAAGGGGAACGTCGTCTTGGTACCCAGATGAAGGCAACTGGAGAAGTTATGGCCATCGGTCGGAACATCGAGGAGTCTCTTCTCAAGGCATGTCGTTCCCTTGAAATTGGGGTTCACCACAATGAAATGCCTGAGCTTGCAGCGGTTTCAGATGATGCCTTGATTGAAAAGGTTGTCAAGGCTCAAGATGACCGTCTCTTCTACGTATCAGAGGCTATTCGCCGTGGTTACACACCAGAAGAAATTGCTGAATTGACTAAGATTGATCTCTTCTATCTTGATAAACTCTTGCATATCTTTGAAATTGAGCAAGAATTGGGCGCCCATCCACAAGATCTAGACGTTTTGAAAACAGCTAAACTAAATGGCTTCTCAGACCGTAAGATTGCTGAACTCTGGAAAACAACAGCTGACCAAGTTCGTCAACTTCGCTTGGGAAACAAGATTGTCCCAGTCTACAAGATGGTCGATACCTGTGCGGCAGAGTTCGACTCTGAAACGCCATATTTCTATTCAACCTATGGCTGGGAAAATGAGTCTATCAAGTCTGATAAGGAATCCGTCCTAGTCCTAGGTTCAGGTCCAATCCGTATCGGACAAGGGGTTGAATTCGACTATGCAACTGTTCACTCTGTTAAGGCTATTCAGGCCGCTGGTTATGAAGCCATCATCATGAATTCAAACCCAGAGACAGTTTCAACAGACTTCTCTGTATCTGATAAACTCTACTTTGAACCATTGACATTTGAAGATGTGATGAATGTCATTGATTTGGAACAACCAAAAGGAGTCATCGTTCAGTTTGGTGGTCAAACAGCTATCAACCTTGCGGAGCCCTTGGCAAAAGCAGGTGTGACCATCCTTGGCACACAGGTTGCTGACCTAGACCGTGCCGAAGACCGTGACCTCTTTGAGCAAGCCCTTAAGGACTTGGATATTCCACAGCCACCAGGACAAACAGCAACTAATGAAGAAGAAGCTGTGCTTGCAGCTCGCAAAATTGGTTTCCCAGTTCTCGTTCGTCCTTCTTATGTTTTGGGTGGACGCGCTATGGAAATCGTGGAAAATGAGGAAGACCTTCGCTCTTACATGCGTACCGCTGTTAAGGCTAGTCCAGACCATCCAGTCCTTGTTGACTCTTACATTGTTGGGCAAGAGTGCGAAGTTGATGCCATCTCAGACGGGGAAAATGTCCTCATCCCTGGTATCATGGAGCACATCGAACGTGCCGGTGTCCACTCAGGTGACTCAATGGCCGTTTACCCACCACAAACCTTGTCGCAAAAGGTTCAGGAAACTATCGCAGACTACACCAAACGCCTAGCAATCGGCCTTAACTGTCTCGGAATGATGAACATTCAGTTTGTCATCCAGGATGAAAAAGTTTACGTTATTGAGGTCAATCCACGTGCCAGCCGTACGGTGCCATTCCTTTCTAAGGTAACCAATATTCCTATGGCTCAGGTAGCGACTAAGCTCATTCTTGGTCAAAGTCTTGAAGAACTTGGTTATCAAGATGGACTTTACCCAGAAAGTACTCGCGTTCATATCAAGGCTCCAGTCTTCTCCTTTACGAAACTAGCTAAGGTAGACAGCTTGCTCGGTCCTGAAATGAAGTCAACAGGGGAAGTCATGGGTTCTGATACAACTCTTGAAAAAGCTTTGTACAAGGCTTTTGAAGCTTCTTACCTGCACTTGCCAACCTTTGGAAATGTGGTCTTTACCATCGCTGATGATGCCAAAGATGAAGCCTTGGACTTGGCTCGTCGTTTCCAAAATATCGGTTACGGTATCCTCGCGACAGAAGGAACTGCAGCCTTCTTTGCTAGTCATGGACTGCATGCCCAGCCTGTTGGTAAGATCGGTGATGATGAGAAGGATATCCCAAGTTTTGTCCGCAAAGGGAAAATTCAAGCAATCATCAATACTGTTGGAACCAAACGAACTGCTGACGAAGATGGTGAGCAAATTCGCCGTTCGGCTATTGAACACGGTGTGCCCCTCTTTACAGCCCTAGATACAGCTAATGCCATGCTCAAGGTGCTAGAAAGTCGTAGTTTTGTCACAGAAGCGATCTAGTTGAGAAAGAATTTTCACAGTTTTAAAGCCAGCGTCAGAAAACGCTGGCTTTTGCAATACTGATATTGCCTATTTCAACTATCATGCTTTCCTTAAGAATCATTCTAAAATGTGATATAATAAGGATGAATTGGAAATGGGAAACTATTTTCATTATATTTTCAAAAAATCCATTAAAAAAAGTAAAGACAGATTAGAAAGTGTTAAATTCCGATGTCTTCTTACAAAAAAGTCTCTCTTTCTGAGATCAATCAATCTATTGAAACTCCCAATAACAATCATTTTTGGCAAAATCTAAAAGCATTTTTAGGACCTGGAGCCCTTGTAGCAGTTGGTTATATGGATCCTGGAAACTGGATTACCAGTGTGGTTGGTGGTGCTTCCTACAAATATAGTCTCTTATTTGTTATTTTGATTTCATCCATCATTGCTATGCAGTTACAACAGATGGCTGGAAAGCTCGGTATCGTGACTAGGATGGACCTAGCACAGGCAACAGCTCATCATGCTCCCAAATGGCTTCGCTATAGTCTTTGGGTGATTTTAGAATTAGCTTTAATGGCGACAGACTTAGCCGAGGTTTTAGGCTCAGCGATTGCCTTAAATCTTTTATTTAAAATACCGATTATGGTCGCTATCCTCTTAACCGTTTTAGATGTATTTCTTTTGTTGTTGTTGATGAAATTTGGCTTCAAAAAAATTGAAGCCATTGTGACGACCCTTATTTTAACCATATTAGCCATCTTTACCTATCTGGTGGTCTTATCCAATCCAAGTATTCAGGGTATCTTTGGTGGTTATTTACCGACTCCAACATTATTCGAAACACCATTGCCAGGTCATGAAAGCCAATTGACCTTGGCTCTAGGAATTGTAGGAGCGACAGTCATGCCCCATAATCTCTATCTTCATTCATCCCTATCCCAGACAAGGAAAATCAATCACAAAGATAAGAAGGATGTTCGAAAAGCCGTGCGTTTTATGACATGGGATTCAAATCTTCAGTTGTCCCTAGCCTTTATTGTCAATTCCTTGCTTCTTATTTTAGGAGCATCTCTCTTTTTTGGTCATGCATCTGAAATTTCAGCATTCTCTCAAATGTACAATGCTTTACAGGATTCGACAATAGCAGGAGCGATAGCTAGCTCAACTCTGTCAACTTTGTTTGCTTTAGCCCTTTTAGCAAGTGGTCAAAATTCGACCATTACAGGTACTTTGACAGGACAGATTGTCATGGAAGGATTTTTGCATCTGAAATTGCCTCAGTGGATTATCCGTATCGGTACCCGTATTTTTGCCTTACTACCTGTAATCATTGTTGCCGTTTTGTTTGGACATCAAGAAAAAACCTTAGATCAGTTATTGGTTTATTCACAGGTCTTTCTGTCAATCGCTCTTCCGTTTTCAATCTTCCCCTTAATCTATCTGACTTCTAAGAAGTCACTGATGGGAGAATTTACCAATGCCAAGTGGAACACAATCCTAGGTTACGCAGTTTCCATTATCTTAACCATTCTAAATATCAAGCTTCTTTTCGATATTTTTTAACCTCGTTTGACATCAATTATAGTGTCAGCGTGAAGGTTGACAAATAGAAAGTAGTAGTGATTGGTTCATAAAAAGAAGTACAAAAAAAGAACAGTGGTAACTGTTCTTTTTTATCATTATTTGAGACCGTATTTTTTGTTGAAACGATCCACGCGTCCATCTGCTTGAGTGAACTTTTGACGTCCAGTGTAGAATGGGTGTGAGTCTGATGAAATTTCCACACGGATCAATGGGTAAGTTTCGCCTTCGAACTCAACAGTTTCGTTAGGGCGTTTTGTTGAACCGCTAAGGAATTTGTAACCAGTAGTTGTGTCCATGAAGACAACTGGGCGATATTCTGGATGGATATCTTTTTTCATTTTGCAATATTTCCTTTCTGCCATGGTCTCTTTGCGAGCCATAGATTGTTACCATACTAGTCTATCAGATTCTGATAAGTTTGGCAAGTCTTTTCCCTGATTTTATTAAAAATCTTGATAAAAAATCACTCCAGTGTTTACTGGAGTGACGGTAGAAGAATGATTAGTTCTCTTGTTTTGGAGCTTTTTCTTCTTGTTGATTTTTTACTTCTGGTTCTTTTACTGGTTCTACGTTTTCTGCTGCTGATTCAGCTTCTTTTTCAGATTCAGTAGGTTCTGTTTCTGTTGATTCTGTTACAGTTTCAGCTTCAGCCTCTGTTTCTGTTGGTTCGGCTACTGGCTCAGCTTCTGTTTTTGTTTCAGATTCTGTAGTTTCTTCTTTTACTGGTTCTGCATTTTCTGCTGCTGATTCAGCTTCCACATTAGCTGGTTCCTTAGCTTCTTCTTTTTGCTCGGTTTCCTCTTTAGCTGTCTCTGTTTTTTCAGCTGTAGTTTCTTCTTTTTTACGTTCTTGAGATTCTTTTTTGATTTCTTCAACTGCAGTTTTAACGGTAGAGCTTGTTACACGTCCGACTGTTTGAGCAAAATCTTTACCAGACTCAGCTAATTCAGTAAATGACTCTTTTGTAATTTTACCACCTGACATTGCCAAGAGACCAGTTACAACTAGTGCAATGCTTGCAAGAATAGCCAAAATCAAACCAAAGCCAATTGAAATGCCGTATCCACCAAAGTTAGACATGTACTTATTTACATTAAAGAGACTATTTAGTGTGACAAGAGTTGCAATTGCACCTGCAACAATGACACCAATTGAGAACCCTTTAGGCATTGCTTTATTCATATTATTCAAGCACGCAAGAACAATAGACACAATGGCTGCGATAATGACAAACCAACCATCACCTTGGTAACCATTCACGCTATAGGATCCAAAAGAACCTGCATTTAAACTAGCCCATGGCAAGAGTGAACCAAGAATGGCTACTCCAGCAGAAATGAGAATATACAAACGATTTTTTTCCATTATTAAGTCTCCTTTTATTCAGTTTGATTTATTATACCATAAACTGAGGTACAAAGAAACCGTATATTTTAAGAATATAGCATATAAAAGGCCAAGAAAATTCTTTCTTAGCCTTGGTGGATCTGTAGAACCTCTTTCAGCTCTTGGTATATTTGTTCGTTTTCTTCTAGACTATAGGAATTGGCACCACTGGCTAATGGATGCCCTCCCCCGTCGTGTCGTTTGGCTATCTCATTGATAGGGGTGATTTTGCTGCGCATTCGAACACGGAAGTGGCCATCAGCTTGCTCAACAAAGATAGCCCAAGCCTTAACAGTATCAATTCTACCAGGTGCCCCAACAATCGCTGCTGTTTCAGCATCCGTAACCTTATATTTTTCCAAGATGTCTTGAGTAAGCAGAACGCGTGCAGCCCCATTCTCATCAACTTCTAAGTGATCATAAACATACCCTTGCAATTTTGCAATCTTGAAGCTCATGGTATCCATTTGACGAGACAGTCCAGCAAAGTCAAAATCAATTTCTCGGAGCTGGCCAGCTATTCTAAAGGTACGAGCACTAGTTGAAGGGTAGAGAAAACGCCCTGTGTCCCCGACAATTCCTGCATAGAGAAGTCGTGCCGCTTCACTAGACAAAGTTAGCTGATTTTCTTGAGCAAATAATGCAATCATCTCACTGGCGCTGCTTGAACTTGTATCCACCCAAGATAGGTCACCATAGATATCATCATTTGGATGGTGATCGATTTTGATGGTGAAATCAGCTTGTTCGTAGCGTTTATCATCGATACGAGGACGATTCGCTGTATCACAAATAATCGCAAGAGCTCCTTGGTAGTCACTGTCTTGGACAGTATCCATTTCTGCCATCCAGGTTAGAGTTGGTTCGTTATAACCGACTGCTTTGATGGTCTTTTCTGGAAAATGGTGTGTGAGAAGAGTTTTTAAACCTACCTGACTCCCTAAGGCATCTGGATCTGGTTTCATATGACGATGAATGATAATGGTATCGTATTCTTTGATTTTCTCTAAAATTTGCTGGCAAATTTCCATAAGTAACCTCAATTCTTTCTCATTTCATTGTAGCACAAGAATTTTTATTTTTAAAATGAAAAAGATATGATATAATGGAGAAAGATAAATTGAGGAGGACGATATGGCATTAGCAAAAATTGTATTTGCCAGTATGACCGGTAATACCGAAGAAATTGCAGATATTGTAGCAGATAAATTGCGTGACTTGGGCTTGGATGTCGATGTTGATGAATGTACGACTGTTGACGCTTCAGACTTCTTGGAAGCGGATATCGCAATCGTTGCGACTTACACTTACGGAGATGGAGAATTGCCAGATGAGATGATGGACTTCTACGAAGACCTAGCTGATCTCAACTTGAATGGCAAAATCTACGGAGTGGTCGGTTCAGGAGATACCTTCTACGACGAATTCTGTAAGGCTGTTGATGACTTTGATCGTGTATTTGTAGCGACAGGAGCAGAAAAAGGTTCAGAGTGCGTTAAAGTAGACCTTTCTGCCGAAGAAGAAGATATTGAACGTTTGGAACAATTCGCAGAAGAATTGGCTGCAAAAGTAGGATAAGAATCAAACTGCGCTGACTGGAAGAAGTCAGTGCGTTTTTTTATTAGTCATTTTGGGATTTTACTAGCCTATTTAGAAGCTTTTTGATACAATAATTCAAATAAAGGAGGAGACTGTATGAACTTAGATATTATTCGGCAAGAAATTGATCAAATTGACAATCAAATCGTCAAGCTCCTAGAAGAACGAATGCACTTGGTTGAGGGTGTAGTTGCCTATAAGAAAGCCTCAGGAAAACCTGTTTTAGATACTAAGAGAGAAGCAGTTATTTTTGAAAAGGTTAGAAGTCGTGTAGAGGATAAGCGCTATCAGGAGACTATTGTTGCGACTTTTTCAGATATTCTCAAACGTTCGCGTGATTATCAGGATCAAAACATCAAATGAAAAAAGAACAATTTTATCCGCTAGGGATTTTTCTAGCTGCAATGGTGGGCGGCCTTGTCCGCTATCTAGTTTCCACTTGGTTACCAGCTAGTCCAGAATTGCCTTGGGGCACCCTCCTTGTTAACTATCTGGGCATTATCTGCCTGGTCTATCTGGTAAAAGGCTATCTGGTCTATAAGGGAAGCAGTAAAGGTTTAGTTTTGGCTCTGGGTACAGGCTTTTGTGGTGGTTTAACAACCTTTTCTAGCCTGCTCTTGGATGCTGTGAAATTGCTGGATACTGGGCGTTATCTTAGTTTGATCATGTACTTGCTTTTGAGTATTGGTGGAGGCCTGCTCTTGGCTTATGTTCTAGGGAGGAAGAAATGGTAATCGTCTATCTTGCAATCGCCTGTGGCTTCGGAGCCCTAGTGCGGTATTTCTTTTCCCGCTATAATCAATCCTCGAAATTGCCCCTAGGAACTCTCATAGCCAATCTTCTCGGTTGTTTTTTGATTGGCTTGCTTTACAACCATGTGGAATCCAAGGAAGTTTATACTATCCTAGCGACAGGTTTCTGTGGTGGGTTGACGACCTTTTCAACTCTGAATGACGAGTTGCAAAAACTGTTAAGTGACAAGAAGGTATTTTATAGCTATTTTCTCTTAACTTACCTAGGCGGTTTTCTAGCGATTTTTTTAGGAATTCTGCTATAAATTTCTTTACTTTTAGGTGGAAATTTGGTAAACTGTATCTTGTGTGTAATGGACGCACAAAAATACAGTTTATCCGCTGAGGAAGGTTCCTCAAGATTGACAAAGATAGGAGAATAAAATGAATCCATTAATCCAAAGCTTGACTGAAGGTCAACTTCGTACAGATATCCCATCATTCCGTCCTGGTGACACTGTTCGTGTACACGCGAAAGTTGTCGAAGGTAACCGTGAACGTGTTCAGATTTTTGAAGGTGTTGTTATCGCACGTAAAGGTGCTGGCATCTCAGAAAACTACACAGTTCGTAAAATCTCTAACGGTGTAGGTGTTGAGCGTATCTTCCCAATCCACACTCCACGTGTTGAAAAGATCGAAGTTGTTCGTTACGGTAAAGTACGTCGTGCGAAATTGTACTACTTGCGTGCACTTCAAGGTAAGGCAGCTCGTATCAAAGAAATCCGTCGTTAATTCGACTAAAAAACTCTGCTTACCCAGCAGGGTTTTTCTCTAGCTCCCTTAGTTCAATGGATATAACAACTCCCTCCTAAGGAGTAGTTGCAGGTTCGATTCCTGCAGGGGGCATTTTGGGAAGTGTAAAGAAAAGCAAAGAATATTTAAAGTGTTAGTTTAAAGGCAATCATCACAAGTTAGCTTTTTAAAATAGGTTAGTATTTTTGGAATTTTTGACCAAAGTGTGACCAAAATTTGACCAAGAAGTCAATGAATATAGAATAAAGTGGATCAGGAAACTGGTCTATTTTATTTTGTATTTATTGAGAAAAGTAGTATGTTTTAGTTTGACAATTATACACATAATGCGTATAATAGTAAGTGTAAGGAGGTAACAATGATATATGCCACTTACAGGTAAAGAAATGGTGAAACTAGCTCTTGAGAATGGATGGGTTGAAGTTCGTCAAAGGGGAAGTCATCATCATTTTAAGAAAGAGGGTTTTTCTTATCTTGTCACGATTCCAGTTCA
The DNA here is from genome assembly GCF_000257455.1 of Streptococcus oralis SK610. Taxonomy (GTDB): domain Bacteria; phylum Bacillota; class Bacilli; order Lactobacillales; family Streptococcaceae; genus Streptococcus; species Streptococcus oralis_CB. The sequence continues at coordinate 42,307 of NZ_AJKQ01000026.1, read as the reverse complement.
TGGAAATGAAGATTTAGGAAGAGGATTGGAGAGAAAGATTCTCAAAGATTTAGGATTGTAATGTTTACTTTCCTAAGTCTTTTCATATCGGAGGTAGTAGAATGTTAAAAACGTATCCAGCTATTTTTCATAAAGAAGGAACAGGATATTGGGTAGAATTTCCAGAATTTGGTGGTGGTACAGAAGGAAAAAATATCGAAGAAGCGATGAAAAATGCTCGAGAAATGCTTGAAAATGTTTTAGCTTCTTATATCGATGAAGGGATGGTGCTACCTACACCCAGTGATATTTTAAAAATTGAGGTTTCAGATGGTTTTGTATCAATGATTCAAGTCGATCCTGCGCCTTTTGTGAGAAGTAACAAGGCAATTAGGAAGAATGTGACCGTTCCTGAATGGTTAGTTCGTCTTGCTGATCGAGAAAAAATTAACTATTCAGAAGTTTTGGCGCAAGCGCTAGAGAAGAAGTTGCAAGTTTGATTTTAAGAATGTTTATTGATGCTTAAGGAGATAGAATATGGAAATCAAAGAAATAAGTTATCAGGATAGAGTTCCAAAAAATATGATTTCAAAGTTTAATTATTTTGTAAAAGATTTTTTGAAGGAGTACTCTGATCAGCTAGAAGAAATGGAAGCTGGTACAAGTATGACGGTTAAGAAAGACTATGAAGGAGATTTAGAAGTCTATTTTGTTGAATTTGATTTCAATAAAAAAGGTGGGGGATTTTTTACAGGGTATTTAGACAATCATTTATTTGTGACTTGTAATAATGAATTTTGGGGGAAAGTTATTTTAGAATAAAAAAGCGAAGGAAAATCAAATGTACCTGGATATTTGATTCGGATTTTAGGTCAAAAAGTTCAACCAGGTATTAAGATTTTGTTCGGAAATAGAAAAAATAACACTATCTTAGATAATGTTATTTTTTTTGTTTTCATTATAAAATTGTGTAGCTATTTCTTTAACGTAGTTTTCGTATTTTGCAGGAATATCAGCGTTTTTGAGATAGTCTTGATAATTGAAACTATCGTCTATGGGATATTCACTATTGACTAAACTCATGAAGTCAAGGATTCTTCCTTTTTCGCTTTCATTTTCTATATGATTTTTAAAGGAATCTATCTGAGAAAGTGAGTTGTTGCAGTCATCATTGATTAGATGGTGTTTTTCATGAAGAAGGACATTTATTTTTTCAATATCACTTGTGTCAGATCGAAGAAAGATAAAGTGTTTATTATTTGCAAGTACATATCTACCTTTACTTGATAAGTTCTTAAGAGTGATAACTTGGCAATTTAATTGTTCAATCTCTTTGATAACTTTGTTTAGATTCATACTTATTTTTTATTAGAGAAGTAGTCTTTTAGAAAGTTCTTAATGATTTCTCTGTCGTTATCTGTTATGGGTGTACCATCATAGGCAACTGAGTTATCAATAGCATTATCTATGTCAATCTCTAAGTCACGATCAGGAATATCTGTTTTACCTAAAAGATAATCTGTGGAAGTATTCAGGATCTCAGCTAGTTTTTCTATTGTAGGTTGAATAGGGGTTCTTTTCCCTTTTTCCCAATTAGAATATGAGTTTTGTCCTACTTGTAATTTTTCAGCTATTTGTTTTTGTGTTAGTCCAGCTTCTTTTCGTAGGTTTTTTAGTCTTTCAGCTAACATTTAATAATAACCTTTCAAAATTTTAAAAAAAGTTAAAAAAAGTATTGACAACTTTATCCCATTGAGATATAATATAATTATCCCAATGAGATATAAAGTTTTAGAGGGAATCTTTTATAGGAATTTAAAAGTCCTGAATACAACTTAAAAGACAAATTTTAATTTTCAGTATTGAATGTTGTTTCAAGAAACTAGAACTTGTAACTTTAAGTAGTAAGATTTTAGATTCGATATAAAAGTTAAGTGAACTTTGAAAATTTAACAAAAAACGTGTCAGACAACGACAAGCATTGACTAAACACGCATATAAAAATTTAGCAATTTAATTATACGTGAATTTTAAGAAAATGTCAAGTTGAGTCTAAACGTGGGTGTTTCGTCCTTTCGCCTCAGGAGATAAGAAAAGGGAACTGACGGCTGTGGTACAGTCAATGATACTTCTTAGAAGGTAGCTAGAGTGAGATAGTGAGGTCTATGTGTTGTATGGTCGGTATGTGAGAGTAAAATCTTGCTAATGCCTTTGGGTAAGAAAGAGGGGATATTGAGTTATCTTTAAATTTGTGACCTTGGCGCAGGTAGTAAGCTGAGAAGCTGAAAGTATGCGAAGATAAGAGCATACATTTTATATTGCTATATTCTATTGAAAAAAACGTAAAAAGGCTTTGAAATAAGCCTTTTTATTTTGCAAAAAAATTAACAATAACTAGATTTTTATAAAACAGGTTTTGTCCTGATAAGGATTGAAAGTATTGTTAGTTTTCACAAGGGAATCTATTGAGTTCCTTTATGTAAATTAACAATATGAGTAGAGGTGTAGATAAAAGAAAAGAGGAAACAAAATGATTAACGTATCAAAAGCATTGATTTTGTATAGAGAAAGAAACAATAAGTCAGAAGATGATTTAGCAAACTTTCTAGGTATTCAAAAGAAAGCATATAAACGCTATGAAAGTGGAGATCGTGAGCCTAGCATTGATAAACTTTACAAGCTAGCAAAGTATTATAATTGTACGATAGATGATTTTATCAATGTAGATGAAAAATTCACTGTGAAGCGTGAAGAAGTATTGTCTACAAAGGATTTAGACAATCTAGGTTGTCATCATCAATTTTCTCATGGACTTATAAAAATGTTGTCTAATGGAAAGAGTTATGAAGAAACTATTCGCTTTGCTGATGATGATAAGACTAAGTATGTTCATAAGAGTGAAGTGAAACGATTCTTACTTGACCTAGCAGAGAAGATTTTGTAGTAGGAAAGAGGTGTGTTAAAATCGAAGAGTATGGTTATAAAGAGGGTTTGAGGACATATTCCGAAGAATGGATTATAAAAGAGTATAACCGAATCTATAGTCGATTCTGCTGGAATTTGAAAATCTATGCTCATGTAAAAAATGGTGCTGATGTTTATGTATCTTCAAAAAAATGTTGTGATGATTTGTATTATCAGTTGTATGCTGTAGGTCAACTTACACGAAGTTATTACAGTAAGATTATGTCTAAGATTGAAAGAACCTATAATCGTTTTAGAGAAGATGGAGTGATTATTGAATTATAAAATAAGAAGATTTATTCTTAGCTAGATATGATATAATGTATATAACATTTCAAAAAGGGGATATTTGAATGAAATATAAAAAGTCAATAGCTTTTTTATCAACTGCTATTTTGTTGGCATTTAGTAGTGTTGTTCATGCTGATTCTGCAAGACAATCTAAGATTAAAGAATTAGATAATCAAAGAAGTGAACTTGCTAAGAAGAATGGTGTTACTGGCTATTTAGGTGATGGTCGTTGGTATTCACTTGTTGAATCTGAGAATAAGGTTGATATCTTAAAGAATCAAGTTGAAGCCTTGAAAGTTCCATATAGTGAAAAGAATACTATAAAGGTGAGTCCTGCTTATGTTAAAGCATTAAAGGATCATTTTGATTTTAGTAAGAGTGAACAAGAGCGAGATCAGGCAGAAGAAATTCTGAAAAGTGAAAGTGCGAAGTTAGCTTTACAGAAAAATGATTTTGTAACTGTTGGCTCTGATGAAGTTGAGGTTTATGATCTAGATAATCTTCCCAAAGAAGTATTGATTGAATTGAACTATTTTGCCTTTGATATGATAAATCAAGTAAGAAGGCAAATGGGAACTAAGGAACTAATTCTTGCTGAATCGTCTATTGATTTTGCTAGTAAACTGTCTGTTAAAATGCAGATAGCAGATAGAAGTATATGGGATTGGCACTATGTAAAAGGAATCAATGAGGTAGCTAGAGAGTATGGTTTGCCTACCTCTACTAAGGAAGATGAAGAAAAAAAATATGGTGCTCAATATTATGAAAATGGTGCAGGTACGAATCACCGTTTAAAAGAAGTTACAAAAGCAGAACTAAAACGTACTATTTATGATGCCATTTTAGAATTTATGTATAATGGTTATGAATACCTTCATGCTCAATCTATTGCTGGTTTGAATTGGGGGGAACCCAATAAAACTAAGTATTTCGGTCTTTCAATTTTCTTGTTGAAAGATGGAACTCAAATGAGTTTCATTACTGTCTCGGACGAGGAGATTTCAAAATCAACTAAGAATAATTTTAGTACAAAAACTCCTGTGAATACAACAGAAAGTAACAGAAAATCAACTATTGGAAAGAAAGAGAAGGAGTTGGAATCTGAAAAAGGGAAGTTAGAAAAACTAAATATTTCCTATAAAGAATATGAAAAAATTTCTAAAGAAATTGATAAGTTAAACGAAGAAGAAGAAAAAGAAAAGGAGAAAGAGCGTAAAGCAAAAGAATCCTTAAAAGAGAAAAAAGGCTGGATAAGAGAAGGAAATGATTGGTATTTCTACAAGAACAATCAACCTATAAAAAATACATGGGAAAGTGATTATTGGTTCGGTTCTGATGGGAAAATGGTTACGGATTCATGGGTAGACAATGGACGTTATTACGTTGACAAGTCAGGAAAATATGTTCAAAATAAAAATCAAAAGTATGGTTGGGTTCAAGAAGGAAATGATTGGTATTTCTACAAGAATAATCAACCTATAAAAAACACATGGGAAGGTGATTATTGGTTTGGTTCTGACGGAAAAATGGCTACTGATTCATGGGTAGACAATGGGCGATACTATGTTGATGGTACTGGACGATATGTTCAGAATAAGAAACCTGCTCAGACAAAATCAACTCCATCAAAGGAGAAGCAGGTAGAAAAAAATCCAACTAAGCCTGATTTAGTTCCTTCAATTAAGAAGAATGGCTGGATTGAAGAAGGTAAAACGTGGTATTTCTATAAGAATAATCAGCCATTGAAAAATACTTGGCAAGGTTCATATTTCTTGAAATCAGATGGGAAAATGGCTATGAGTGAATGGGTTTATGACTCATATTATAAAGCATGGTACTATTTGAAGTCTGATGGAAGTTATTCACGTAGTGCATGGCAGGGTTCATATTATCTGAAATCTAATGGAAAGATGGCAGAAAGTGAATGGATTTATGATAGTTCTTATCAAGCGTGGTATTATTTAAAATCTAATGGAGTTTATGCGAATAGTGCATGGCAAGGTTCATATTATCTAAAATCTAATGGGAAAATGGCTATGAGTGAATGGGTTTATGACTCATATTATCAAGCATGGTTCTACTTGAAGTTTAATGGTATCTATGCTCGTTCTGAATGGGTACAAGGCTATTGGGTTGATAGTCTAGGTAGTTGGAAATAGGTTAAGAGTCAGTTTACTGGCTCTTTTTTGTAGAAAAGGAGTAAATATGATTGTAGTTGTTTATAAACGCTCTCGTTCACCTTCAAGTGATTGAGAGTTTTTAATTTGGAAAAAAAGATGTTTTTAGAAAAGGAGAAAAAAATAAATGTCTAAAGGACAAGAATATAAGGCTTATGGTTCAATCCGTAAGATGAAAGTTGGTGGCGCTTGTGGAGTTATCCTTGCACTTGCAATGTTGGGTATGGTAGTTTCTACAGTTTCGGTTTCTGCTGATGAAGTTGTATCTGATAAAACTGTAGCTGTTGAGAAGAAAAGTGAGGTAGATGTTCCTATCTCTCATGATAACCTTGATAAAGCTGTAAAACAAGCAAAAGAAGCTGGTGTTAAGGTAGAAGTTGGAGATGTTCAGGATAAAGGAGTTGCAACCTCTGAAACTGTAGCAGAAAAGCAAAAAGAAATTGAAGCTGATTATGTGAAGCAGGAAAAAGAAGTTAAAAAAGCAACTACGGACTATACAAGCGCTAAAATTACTAACGAAGCTGAACGCAAAGCGGTTCAGGAAGAAAATGAGCGTATCAAAAAAGATAACGCTGAAAAAGAAGCTAAATACAATAAAGATTTAGCTGATCAAAAAGCCTACAATGAAAAGGTTGAAAGGGAAAATACTGATTTAAAGGCTGATTATGAGAAGAAATTTGATAATTATAAGGAAGAATTAGCTTTATATAACAAGAAAAAAGAAGAACTTGCTAAGAAGGGTGTGAAAGCTGAAAAATCTCATATCAAAGTTTATGGTGATTATGATGAATCAAATCGTGGAAGTGTAAACTATTATAAGAAACTGACTGCTTCATTTGAAGGGGTAGAAGGTTTAACTGCTGTAAAAGATTATATTGGTTTGCATTCCGATTCTTCAATTACTGCTAGCCGTGAAGGCTTGTTATCAAAAAATGATGAATATTTTGGTGAAATTGTAAATCCGAAAGCAGGTGATTCTTTCACTATTTATAATGTTGCTGAAAGTAAAGATGGGAAGAAAATTTCTGCTCGGTTTACTTTTAATAAAGTGGAATCTGAGTGGGTTGAGAACGGAAAATCATTGAGTTCTACTAAAATCTATGTAAATAAGGATACTGGTGATGGTTCAATTAATTTTGGATTTGCTAACCTAGTTGAATTTAATACTAAGATTGAGTTCTTCTATGAAAAAGATAAGAAGGAAGTTGTTCTTGCTGTTGCTTCTGCTTTTAATGATATTGATTACGGTCAGGAATTGAGTCTGACCTATCAAGATGGAACAGAAGGAATCGTCTTGAATCCTAAAGATTCTGATGTTAAAAAAGTGGTTCGTGATGGTAAGAATTACTATAAAGGTGAGTATAAAACGCCTTGGACTTCTGATGTTCCTGAACTTGGAGTAAAAGCTGGTGATCTTGGGTATGATAATGTTCAAGATGAAAAGGATATTCCACGTGGTTCAATCATTTCTGTTGGATATGGTTCTACATTGAATTTAGGTTATCATAATGGAATCGGACAACATAAACCTTATGAAATTCGTAAAGAAAGAAATAGGGCAAGCGAACGTGCAAAAGTAGAAGGGAAAAATACTCCATCAGATAGTGAAATTTTTTCTTCTTCTAAGGTTGCATGGGCTGTAGGTTTGTTTGGTAAAGCAAGCGCAACTGTTCCTACTGTAGTTCCTATTCTTCCGCCTAAAGAACCTGAATTGAAGCAAAAGGATACCAAGGAAATTCCTAAACCAAAATATGAAGTACCTAAAGAATTGCCTGAGCGTCCTTTAGCCCCTAAAGTAAAGGTGAACTACTCACGTTTGCGTGTGAAGCCATCAACTCCAAAACCTGAGAAGGCTATTGCTGATACATACGGACATGATATTGATGGTGCTAATACATTTGATAAGAATGTAAAATTTAGTTTGACAACTGACTACAAACCATATTCAACATTTGCTGCTGATTCAAAAGTAGTTGCTAAAACGTGGGCTATGGTTGATGATGTTCAAGATGGTGCTTACATGGTAGATGATAGTAAAATCACTATGAAGGATTCTACTGGTAAAAACGTTAAGGATTTGTTTAAGATGTACCATGTTTTATCGGATAAAGAGCGTACACGAGAAATTCAAAATATTTTGAAGGAAGCTGGTTTGAATCCAAAAGGTGAGTTCTATATGTTTGTTGCGAAAGATTCTGCTTCATTCTATAAGAACTATGTAAAACAAGCTAAGAATATCACGATTGACCTTCCTGCTCGTTTGCTTGTTAAGAAGGCTGAGTTGGTCAAAAATGACTTTTATCAAGTTGATTATGGAAATAGCTATATTTCTAATTTGGTGACAGTTCAAGTGCCTGACTTGAAGCCTGAAAAACACGCTGTGGATCAGAAAGATGATAAGAAGATTCGTGATGGTCAAGAAATTCAGATTGGTGAATACCTACGCTATCTTTTGGATGGTGTGACTGTCCCTAGTAAGCACGATACACTTTATCAGTATGATGGTATTGATAAGTTAGATGTCAAGCATGATCGCTATACTGGCAACTGGAAGGGTATCATTCGTGGTACTGAATATGTAGCAGGAAAAGATATGGTGTTACCGTATGATGTAGTTCTTTCTGATGGTAAAGTTGTTAAAGCTGGAGATAAGATTGTTAAAGGTTCTTCTTATGCTTTCCAGTTCGAGTTTGACCAAAGTACAAACTCTGACTTTATCAAGAAAATTGTTAAAGTAACTTGGAATGAAAAAGATGGTAAGTGGGGTTATTCGATTGACAAAGAGTTCCTGAACTCTTTTGGAGTACAAGGAACGTTTGACGTTGACTTCTATATTGAGGTCGAACGTATCGCAAGTGGTGATGTAGAAAATACATTTGTGAATGTGATCAATGGTCAAGAAATGGAAGCTAAGGTTGTAACTCATACACCTGAGAAACCAAAACCAAAAGAACCTAAAAAATCTTCACTTCCGAATACTGGTACAGCTTCTAGTATGCTTGGATTTGTTGGTACTGGTATCTTGTCAATGCTAGGTCTAGTTGGTATGAAGCGTAAGAAAGATTAAGAATGTTGTTTATAGGACGGTAAAATAAACAGGAATTATCGTCCTTTTGTTTTTTTAAAAAAGAAAAAATGTAAATAGAAAAGGAAATTGAAAAAATGGCAAAAATTAAAAAACTCCCTGTGGGATTGAATGTGATTGGTACTAAAGTTGTTGTTAGTCCAAAATTTCGTGAAGTAGTAAATGGTTCGTATGATGATTTTGTACCTTTCCGAGAATTTGAGATTTCAGGGGAAAATCAAAGTACGGTAACTATTCGTGTATATGGATTGGCTAATTCTGATGTTCCAAAAACAAGAGGTCTTACATTTGTTAAGTCTGTTTCAGGGCTTAATATGGTGACACGTTTGGTTGGTACAAAAGAAGAGATTCAATTTGAAGCAACTGAATTGCGTTTTGAGAAATAAATTATAGAAAATAGGAGAAAAAAATAATGGCTTTTAGTATTCGTAAATTTAATAATGCAGAAATCCCTGTAAATGCAAAAGAATTGCTTGGTAAACTGGTATTTATCAGTTTTATTGAAAACTTTAAAATGGTAGATGGTTCGCCTGTTGATTATCCAACGCATGCAGAAGTTTTCTCTGATAAAATGCAAGAAATTATTCCAATTAAATTGGAAGAAGGTATCTCTGTAGAAGATATTCCTATGATGTCTGAAGTTGAACTTGTTGGTGATGCCACAATTTGGATTTATGATGATTCATATACAATTTCACGTGGGAATAACAATGTTTCTGAGGTCAAAGGTCATGCTTTTGCTTTGCGTGCTGAAAATGTTAAGCGTGTAGGTGCTGGTCAAGCAAAACAGGAACAGAAGCATGATCAAAAACCTGAGCAAAAACAGGAACATAAGGGATAATTTCTAAAGGAGAAAAGATATGAGTTTATTTCCTGCATATCGTGGAATTAAGATTAAACCTTATATGGTGAATCTAAGGTACTATATCTTTTCTTTTTTCTTTTTGTTGTTTAGTCCTATACTAGCTTTATTTGTCTATTCAAATTTTGAGAAAATCAAGAATGTAGATATTTTCTCTATTGTCGTTTCAGTAGTTATGCTGATGTTGATAATTGGTTTAAGTGTTTATTTGACTTGGTTATCACAAGAAAGAGTATTTTTCTTTCAGAAGATAGAAAGACTTGCTAAACTAGCTTTTTTTCTTAAAGAGAATGGATATACATATACAAAAAAAGTTAAGACTGAATCAGGAACAGTCGATAAGGTTACATTTCCAACGGTTTATTTGAAACAGAATCGCTATGATTTGGAAGTTGCTTTTAAAATGGCTGGCAATAAATTTCAGGATAAGTTCAAGAAGATTGGTAGTGATTTAGAAACTACATTCTTCATGGACTTTATGGAAGTTCAGGACGATATTAAGTTTAAGACCTATAAGATGGCCTATTCTGCTTTTTTGAATCGAATTAAGGTAACTGATGTGGAGTATTCTGATAAGGGTATTCAACTGATGAAGAATCTTTATTGGAATCCTATTGATGATCCTCATTTGTTGGTTTGTGGTGGTACTGGTGGTGGTAAAACGGTATTACTAAGAACATTGATTCGTGCTACGGCTAAAGTTGGAGTGGTGGATATTTGTGATCCAAAACAAGGTGACTTTGTGACTATGGCAGAACAGAAGGCTTTTGAAGGTCGAATTTCTTATCAGGTGGAAGATGTTGTTTCTATGATTGAAAGGGCTGTTCAAATTATGTTTGCTCGCTATGCTTATATGCGACAAAAACGTGAGGAGAATGGTGATAAGGATTTACGTAAATTCTATGAGTATGGTCTTGAACCTTATTTTCTAGTCTGCGATGAATACAACGCTTTGTGTGCTATGCTTGATTTTCAAACTAGACAGCGCTTAGATAATGCTATGGGCCAATTCTTATTACTTGGAAGGCAAGCTGGCTGCTTTGCAGTTACAGCTATGCAGAAGCCTTCAAGAGAAGATTTAGGCTCAAAACTACAAGCGAATATCAATTTCCGAGTTTCTGTTGGTCGATTGGACGAGGTTGGATATGATTTAGCCTTCGGAGAGGTCAATAGGAATAAGGAGTTTAAATATGTTAAATATCTAGCAGGTAAGCGAGTATATGGTCGAGGCTATGCTTGCGTTTATGGAGAAGTAGCAAGGGAGTTTTACTCACCATTACTTGAAAAGAAATTCTCTTTCTATGATGAATATGAGAAGATTGAGCGAAGAGAAAATCCATTCAATCCTTTAGAAAATCCGAATGCTGAATTGTCAGAAGAAGAAAAAGAAAATCTTCAAGCTGAAATGGAAGCACAAGAGGAATTGGAAAAAGGAGAAGTTAAGAAGGCTGATCCTGGACTTGTTCAAGAATTGATGTCTAGTAAACAAAAAGAAAGTGGAAATGATTTAGTAAGAACGTTTGCGTTTTCTAAAGAAATTGGTGTTTCTGCTGGTTCAATGAAGAATTTGGTAGATAAGTTAGATGGTATTTTGGAATTTGAAAAGGAAGATAATGTAGTGTACCTGAATGAGATTCAAAGAAATATCATAAAAGATTTGTTTGAATTGAAACAGAATACAACTCAAAATTGGAGTGAGATTTTGGAAGATTTTCCTTTTGATGAATATGGTTTTTAGTTAGTTGTGAGGGGGATTTTCCCCTCTTTTTGGTTACTGTGCTAGTTGGTGCAATCCAGCTTGCTAGTAGCTAGTAGCAGGAGCGAGGAAGCGAGTGCGACGAGCGACTGCGTGTACTAGCGTGTACTAGCAGGCTGGATTGTGCGAATTAACCCCCTATGACTAATAGGGGGGTAGAAGATGTGCGTAGAAGCATAAAGCCTTGATAATACTGACTTTTTGGGCTTAAAAAATGCAACACTATTGAAAAGTAAGGAGAAGTATGGAATTTGAGAATCTAAACAAGGTGCAAAAGATGTACGCTTTTTCAGATCAGGAAATGTCTAACTATTTAGAAATAGATAGAGCAACATTTTATAGATGGAAAGAAGCTGGTGAGATTCCTGAGTCTTATGACTCGAAAGTGAATGCGTTGATTGCTTTTAAGGAAGGTGTGCGAGATAGTGGATTTTCGTTGGAAGGAAAAGTTGACTATGTAAAAGTTACGTTTAAAACACAAGATTATATAGATGTGATAGGGAAGGTGTTGTGTCTGCAAAATAAGCCATTTCTTGAAGAAGAAAAAGGTGGTTCAGGATATGATACAAAATTTACATTTCAGAATATCAATGTTTTCATTTCAAAGAAAAGGGAAGATATGGGCTGTATGATTGAGTTAAAAGGTCAAGCATGTAGACAGTATGAGTGGTATTTTGAAAATGAGCAGAAGTCAAGCTGGAGGGATTTCTTTATTCGTTGTTTTGAGTATGAACGAGCCATTTCACAAGGTGAGGGGAAATTTATGAATATTCCTCGGCTTGATATAGCGCTAGATGAAAAGTATAACGAAAATGGGAATTTTGAACTTGGTAAGTTGGTTGATCTTTGGGATAGTGGTCTGGTTGAAAGTCGTTTGACAATGAAGCAGATTGAAGATAATGGTCAATATGGAAAAGCAAAAACGATTTACTTTGGTTCTCGTCAGTCTGCTTATCATTTCTGTTTTTATCAGAAAGATATTGAGCAGGCAAAGAAACTTGGTCTTGATATAGATTTGATTCATTCGTCATTGAAATTCAAAAATCGTTATGAAGTAAGAATGTGTGATGATGTCGCTTTGGACTTTGTTAGAAAATCCTTGAATGAAAAAATTGATATGGCTAGACTTGCTGTTTGGGTGATAAACAGTAAGATAAAAGTCTTTGAAAGAATGAATGGCGATAAAGTTTTGAATCGTGAGTGGTATTCACTTCTAGGTGAAGTTGATAGAATTGGTTTTACAACTGCGCCTGTAGAAACTGGATTCTTTGATAAACAGTATAGATGGTTGAATGAAAATGTTTCAGGTGTGACTGCTTTAATAAAAAAGTGGGAGAGTATTACTGGCGATAACAAACTAAAGAAGATTCTTTTTGATGGAGAAATAAGTGATAAAAACTGGAAAAAATTGGAGCAAGCGAGGGTAGCTTATGAGAAAAATCTACAAGAAAGTAGGTACTGATTCTGTAGTAGTAAATAACAGTAACCTGGTATGTTCAACTGATCGTGGGCTAAAATCAATTAGTCATTATTTACCTTCATTTGAAGGGAATGAAAATTTGACCGTGATTCCTGTGGAATCTGAGCGAATGTTTTTGCCTTATTTTAAGGACTATGTGATTGATTGGCTAAGAATGCCTGATGAAGTAAATGCGATTCTTGATATTAAGAAGAAGGCAGATTGAGAGGTCAGTATATGAGTAAGAAAAAAATTACTGATGAAAAATTGAGGAAGTTAGTTTTTTTAATTCCTGCTCGGTATTTCTATGAAGGGGTTGTGACAAGTGATAAAGCTAGAAATTATCAAGATTATATAGATATTCAATGTCAAACCTACAGAAAGACTAAAAATCGTAAGGACTGGCAAGAGGTAAAAAGACTTACTAAAGAGTATGAGGGATTTTTAGCCAATGAAGTAGATATTAAGCGAAAGTTGCTGCTTTTTGGGTTGATGAAACGTGATCAGAAAGAAAGACAAAGTGTGTATTTGTTGCTGGTTAAGAGGTATCATTTAGAAAGATGGGTTTGAATTGGTGTCATGGAAAAGGATATTTGTAGAAGATGTGGTTGTAAGTGGAATACAGCTTGCGTTGATGAAATGTATGGTTCTTGCTGGTGGGTAGATAAAAACAGAACGCTGTGTAGTCACTGTTTTTATGGATTCAATGATGAATCTTGTCAGACAAAAGTTTATTACAGACCAGGGCATGATTGGCTTGAGAGAGATTGGGAATTTGCTTGGGGAATACTGACAAATTCAAAAAGTCATTGGGTATATGATATGGAACATGATGTGTTGTGTGTTGTTGGTTTAGGAGATCATATTGGAGCTGTTAGATTTATTGTAAGGAACTTTTATGGACTTAATCGCATTTATCGTGAGGAAATTCCTACATGGCAAGAAATTATTGGAAATAATATGATTTTTTATAATGCAAAGGTTAATGATTCAGAACATTACGCTAGTTGTTTGCCTAGAAAGTATAAAAAATGAGGATTTGATTTAATGATAACTTTAAACATATTTCCTCAAAGACTCAAGGAATTACGCTTAAAAAGAGGACTAACACAACAACAAATTGCTGATTTAGTCCACATCAATAGAGTAACTTATACAAATTGGGAGAAAGGGAAAAGAGAACCTAGCTTTGTAAATCTTGTAAATTTAGCTGATTTACTTGAGGTTTCGTTGGATTGGTTGTTTGGGAGAGAATAGATGAAAGTTAAGAAACGTTCTCCTGCATAGTTGTTGGATAATGAAAAAAATAAAGAAAAAATGAGGTATAAAAAAATGGCATTACAAGGAAAAGATAAACAAGTTATTGAATTGTCGAATGGACTTGCTAAAAATTTGAAATCAAAAGAATTTGATTTAGCTTGGAAGCATGCTGGTGAATTGAGTTCACTTCTTAAAAATGATGAAGAATTGCAACTAGCGTATCAGGTTATTGAGTGTATCAAACGTGATTTGAATAGTTACTATGATATGAACAAGCAACTTAACAAGGTAACAACTCGTGCCTTTGCAATCGGTTCTAGCTTTGAGCGTTCAGCTTCAATTTAGTTGAAATGATGAAGGAAGTCAAGTTTGGCTTCCTTTATTTGTTTGGAAGGAGAAAAATGGTGTTATATGCCTTCAAAAGTATTGATTAAGAATCCAAAGAATGGAATGCAGTCTTGGTTTAGTCTGCCCTTGTATTTTGGAAAGTTGTCTGTGATTGGGTTGACTGGCTCTTATGACGAACAGATTGAAATTGTTGATTATGAGGGTTCAGCATTTATTGGTTACGGTCTATTTAGTGTTGCTGACTTGGAACAGTTAAATAGACAGGTGGAAGGTTGATTAAGGAAGGAGAAAGATGGAATTAACAGCCGTAGTTAGGGATGATATACTTAAAAAAGTGAAACGTTTTTCTTTACCTGTAACTCTTGAATATGTTGCTTCTGAGTTTGGATTTGATATAGAAGATGTTGCCATAAGTATTTTATCTGTTGAAGAATTGCCAACTTTGAATGTAGAAAGAAATCTTCTATATGATCTTAATGAACTTGCTAAAAATCTAAAAGATGTAGACAAAGATTTGGTTCTATCCTATATTGAATCACAAAGTCCTAACGTATCAGATTTGTTAAAATTTAACTTTCATGATTGTAGTTTATATTCTGATATTACTACAGATCATGAGTTGGGAGCATATATGGTAGCAAATAATGGCTTTAATCTAGGATTGATATTGAAATATTTAGACTATGAAAAATATGGTCGTGATGTTCGTTTATCAGAAAGTGGTAGCTTTGTAGATAAAGGTTACTTTGTGTCAAAATGATAGCGAATATAAGAGTTTTGAGAGAAGGAAATTTTGAATTTCTCTGTGAACTGGATATTATGAAATACAGTCAAGAGCAGATTCTTGAAAGAATGAATGAAAGAGGGATTGATAAAGGTAACTTTCTTATTTGTGGTATTACAGATTGGGAAATTGATAAAATCATGTCTCTTGAAGAGGTTTACTTGCTGAAGAAAGCAGTATTGGAATTGTATGATGGCGACGAGTTCATTGTGAAATTTCAATTACAGCGTTATGTGCCTGTAACTCAAATTGTGACTACATATTATAGATTCTGTTCTAAAGATGAAGTTAAGACAATGGTTGAGTTGACAAAAGAGTTAGATTATGAATCAGTTATCAATTACTTTTTTAGCTGTGGGAACTGGGTGACGGTATTTCAGGGATTCATAGATCAAGGAGAAGTTTTAAATACTCCTGCTGGATTTTATAGAAAGGTTGTTCTTTAAATTTTTAAAAAAAGGAAGGAAAGATATTGAGAAATTTTGAATTGAAGAAACCACGAAAAGAAAAACAAAAGCAAGTCAAAATGAAGAAGGTAAGTCAAAAAAAATCGAATCAGTTTTTTCTATTTGGCTTTGCTTTTTTTCTGTTTCTCTGTGGTTTGACAATGTTTATTTCAATCAAGAGTGCTGTTAAGGTAAATGAAAAATTATCAAAAACAGAAGTGGTTGAAAGCAAGAAAGAAACAGACCGTAAGTTGGAACAGTTTTTAGATGGTTATGTAAGTAGATATTTTACTTATAATTCACAAGCTGGTTCGTCTGATGATGATGTTTCAAAACTGAATAACTATTATGGTAGTGTTCCTGATGTGAAGAATCAAGGTCAGTTGAAACAAGAAATGTCTGTAGTTAGTGCAAGAATGCTGACAGCGAAAGATGGTATCGCTGTTTATCGTGTTATTTATGATACGAAGAAAGATGATAAAAGCCAGCGTGTAGGGATTGAATTTTCGATTCCATACGGTGAAAAAGATGGTAAATATTATGTAGCTGGTTTGCCCTGGTTCTCTCCTGTGAGCGATTTTAAAGCTGATGGAGTAGAAAAGGATAGTATGGTCTCTTTGATTGCTAAAGATGATTTGGAAGAAGGAAAACGTAAAAAATTAATTTCTTTCTTGGAACTATTCTTTAAGAACTATACGACAAGTCAAGCAAACCTAGACTTGATTTCAAAAGATATTAAGTCTATTGGTGGTGCAACTTTCAAGAGTTTAGATTATACCTACTTTAAAGAAAAAGATGGTAAGATTCTTGCCTATGTGCAAGTAACCTTTGAAGTTGCAGGTACAACTCATAGTGAAAACTTTAGCTTTGAATTAAGAGAAGATAAAGATAGCTATTTCGTAGAAAAAATGGATCATACAATTCCATTAGATTATAACAAGAAAGATGATGAAGGAGAATAAAATAAATGGCATTATTTCAATTTTTAGTAGCAAAACTCGGTATTCCAGCAGTAGCATTCTTTGCTGGTACAAAAGCACTGAAGGCATGGAAGGATCAAAAATTGGGAACTATTTTTGTGACAATTATGATTGCTGGTTTTATTATTTACTTTTTAGACAATCCTGAAACTGTATTGAAGGCTACTGGCTCGCTTTGGTCTAAACTTGTAGAAGTGTTTAAGTAGGATTTTTGAATGGAAAGAAAAGACAAAAAGTTATATGTCTATACGACAGCATTTAGGCAGCCTGTGTGGGTTCATAAATTGAATGATGATTATAGTTTACCCTTTGCTGTTAAGATGTCAGCGATTGTCTATTGCCTAGTGATTCTAGTTATTGTGTGGTTTTTGCTAGGCTTTATTCCTTCCTTGGATTGGGGTTGGCGATTTATGGGTTCTCTATTTGCTGGTTGGCGATTTGGGAACTTGCTGGCTGATTACAAACTAGATGGGAAAACACTATTTAGATTCATTTATGAATATTTGATTTTTTGGAAGGAATACGATAGTCAAAGAAAGGAAATATATATTTGTAAAGGTATTAAACATGAGAAAGTGAGAATGATTAAGCGTGGAATTAACGAATAATATTTGGTCAATCGCTGATGGTTTGATTCTGCTGAAAGATGGAACGGTTTTGTCCGTATTTGAAGTTGAATCACAAATTGTCAATACGATTGAAGATAATAAGAAAGAGACAAGCAAAGATTTAGTCTATAATTGTTTGGCTAGTTTGCATGAGTACAATGATGTCAGTATTCATAGCTTACATATTGATTTAGAACTGGCGAAAAAGATTTCTTTATTGGCGCAAGATATTGAGCAAGGTCAAGGGACAAGTCCTTTGGGAAATTATGTGATTTCGACAATGAAGTCACGATTGGAAGAAGAAGTAAGCTATCTTTTTGAGTATAAGCATTATATTGTAGTTCCTTTGAAGTCGGTCAATGTGACCTCTGATTTCAAACTGACGATTGAACAGACGATTGCAACCTATCGTAAAAATGTTTTGAAGATGGCTGGTTTTGAAGAACTACCAAAAATTGATTGGTGGAAAACATGGCAGAATCAGAAAGATATGGTTCAGACGAAACTTCATGTTTTGAATGTGAAGGAAGTTGCGAAAGCAGACTTGGAATTACTGAATCGGCTTCATTTTCTTGGTGGTCAATACTATGATAAAGAAAGTGAGTTGATTGCACTTGAAAATTCTATTGAGAATGTAGATGAAACGATTATTGAGGTAGTGGACGGAAATGCTTTGAAGTTGACCAATGGTCAGGAAACAAGCTATGTGGCGACAATACCTGTTGTTTCTTATCCTAAAAATGTGTCTTATCTTCATTTGCAAGAAGAACTTCAAAATCTTGAATTTCCTGTAGATAGTGTGTATAAGATTCGATTTTCTACTCAAAAAGGTTTCTTCTCTTTATTTTCGAGGGCAAGAAACAAGCGTAAGAATCTTGGAAATACGGTAGAGGAAACAGCAGAAAATGATGATGTTCAAAAGATTGAAGTCTTGGAAAGCCATCAGTTGCTAGAAGATTTTCAGGAGAAACATGATAACAAAGAATTGATGATTACCTATCTTCATACCTTGACGATTACAGCAGACAGTTTAGAAGAACTGAATCTTAAATTTGATATTCTGTTTGCACGTTTGAAAGAGTTGGAAGTAGAAGTTGTCAAGGCTGTTGCTGATCGAATCTATCTGTTTTATAAGAGTAGATTGACAGAAATTCTTGATAATGGAAGGGAATCATTTCTTCAATATGGAAGCCTGCGTGGATTGTGTGAAAATCTTATGTTTACGACGAAAAAGGTTGGAACAGAAATAGGATTTCCTATTGGTCGAGTGGATAACGAAATTTCCTCATGGTATGGAGATTTTCAAAAGGCTCTTGATTCAAGTACCAATGTTGTATTTTCAAACTTGTTACAAGCTAACAAAATTGGAATTAAGGGGAAGGAAACAAGCAATCCTCATACAGCAATAACTGGATCAACTGGAAATGGGAAGTCATTCTTGACGAAGTTACTATTTACCTATCATTCGTTATTGAAAACAAAAGTGTTGTATATTGATCCAAAAGCAGAAATGAAAAGACAATATCAAGCTGTGCTTTCAAAACTAGAAGATGAAGGTAAATTTGAGGAATTGCAGGACTATATTAAGTCAATCAATTTTGTGACTTTGGATATGAAAGATAAGAAGAATCAAGGTGTACTTGATCCATTCTCTTTCTTACAAGATGAAGCAGAATTGACTGAGTTAGCAACTGTACTTGTTGGTTCTGTATTGGATAAAGATACCTATATCAAGGTTCAACCTTATCTGTTGGATTCGATTGATAAAGTGCTTGAACGTAGAAAAGCTGGTGAGAAAGTCGGTATGTTACAAGTCTTTGATGAATTGGAGAAAAATTCAAAAGAAGAAGTTGAGACTGCTGGATATTTTCTTAAACGAATTTCAAGAAATTCTTTACTTTCGCTTTGTTTTTCTGATGGTAGTCAAGATGTTCTAAAGGTCGATAATAAAATTACAATCGTTGAGATTACAGGTTTGGATATGCCAAAAGGCACGGATAAAGATGAAATGACTGAAACACAATTACGTAGTTTGACAGTTATGTATGCTTTGACTTACTTCTGTGCAATTTTTGGTGAACGTGAAAAAGATAAGGAAACCATGCTATACCTTGATGAAGCATGGCAAATCATGTCAACTCCTGCTGGACGACAAGTAGTGAATCGTATTAAGCGTACTGGACGATCATTCAATAACTTCCTAGTGCTGGTTACTCAGTCTGTAAAAGACTTTAAAACAAGCGAAGATGGAACTGGTTTTGGTACGGTATTTGCTTTCCCTGAACATTCTGAAACAGGGGCTATTTTAGAACACTTACGAGTAGAAGATGATGAATTGTCACGTGCTTGGCTTGAAAATCAAACAATGGGGCAATGTATTTACTATGATACATTTGGACGTAAGGAACGAATTACAGTAGATGGTACAATCTATCCTGAATTGATGGAGTTGTTTGAAACAGTAGAAACAGAATTGGTTGCAGTTTAAAGGGGGAAATATGAAAAAAAATATTTTACTAGTGTTGCTTTTACCTATTTTCCTCTTTCCTTCTCTTGTAAAAGCTGTAGATTTAGACCCAAAAATTGGTTATCCATATTTGCCTAATAATAATTTCAATATTATTGAATTTGATAAAAGTACCAAAAAGCCTGTTATTCGTGATTCATCTGAAAATGCAAAAGAATTGTTAGAAAGTGCTAAGAAGTCCTTGGAAGCAAAGGAAGCATTGAAGAAAGCAGAAGAAGAAAAGGGCAAATTGACTTATAAAAACTATAAGTCTAAAATGTCTGATCTCACAAGTAAAGCATACTTTGACAAAAAGTTCTTTGGATTTGATTCCAATATCAACTACTTTTTCAATTCGCTAGTTCAGGCTGTGTTTTGGGTTGGGAAACTGGTTTTCTATGTGGTTGCAGAAGTTTATATTGCTGTTGAGGGAATGAGTGATGTTTCTTCACTATTGAATGAAGCAGTAAAGAACTCTAGTAAGGTATTTTCTTCCTTGTTTAGTCAAGAAATAATCTATATGGTTGGCGCAAGTATGGCAGTCTATCTATTGTATATATTTGCGACTGGAAAAGGAAGTTTCCTCAAAACATTGATAAAAATGTTGTTGATTTATACTTGTATTGGAGTGTACTTTGTTCAGTTTCCTGTTAATGGTCAAAATAAATATCTGTTGACTCATGTTTATGACGCTTTTAGGACAACGACAATCACCTTGAATGGTGAAATTACGAAAACTTTAACTGGCGAAAGTAAAGATGGAGTAGAAACATACTTTTCAGAAACTTTGTTGAAGGGTTATAAGTATATGAACTCTCCTGTGAATGATAAAGGGGAGTTTGTACTTTCTGAAAAAGAGTTTGAAGATTTAGCTGGCTATAAGCAAGGTGACGGAGATCACTTAGTTGGTGAGAAGAAAATCAAGGATATTGCAAAAGATAAAGATCCTGAAAATAAAATGTTGAAAAATGAGTGGGGCTTGAAATTCATGTATGCCTTTGCTTCTGATGTTGATATTATTGTGATGGGGACGATTTATCTATTGCTCGGATTGTCACGATTCTTTTTCTTGATTGTATTTATTTTACTGATTGTATTGTTGCCATTTATTCTTCTATTGAGTTTGTTTCCTAAGATGGAGCATTTATTGATTGGATTTAATAAAAAAGCTATTTCAATGCTTGCCTTATCATCTATCATGCTTCTAGCAACTACATTATTTGCTTTCTTTTATAATACTTTAACTAGCTTTATTTCTAGCGCTGTAAGTGGAGATTTATTGGTTACGGTATTTCTAAAAGGTATCTTGTTATTCTTAATGTGGAAGTATAGACATTCACTTTTATCTGCTTTTTCAAGAGTGACTAATAGTCCTGTTGGCAAGATTGGTCGAGAAATCAGCAATTCTCAAGCAGTCAAAAACTTGAAAGAAAGAATTGGACGTACTGGAAAACTTGGCTTGAAATCAGGTAAAGACGGTTTGAAAGTTGGTGGTCAATTTGCTAAAGGTGGCTTGAAGTTGGGTAAAGATAAGTTGAGTGAAAATCTCAAAACTTTACGAAAAGAAAGTCCGTTGGTAGATAAGGTTGCTGAAAAAGGAGAAGCAGTCAAGAATCGAATGGATTCGATTAGAGAACATAAGAACAGTTCAGTTAATGCTTTGAAAGAAAAAGGAAATAAGGCTTTGTCTAGACTTTATGGAGTACGAGCCAATGCTTATAAAGAAGGAAGTGTTGATAGGAATGTGTTAGAAGGGAAGCAGGAATTAAGAGATAAAGAAGCAAAAAAATATGCTAGTCAGAAAAATGCTTCTCGTCAAGCAGTTCAGCGTTTGAAGGAAGAAAGAGCCAAAAAACGACAAAAGAGTTTTGAGGAAAAACAAGAAAAATCTGTAAAACAGAAAATGCAGAACACAAAGACTAACAGTCCAAAGGCACTTGGCAGAAGAAAATCTGTTGAATCAGATTCTAAAACTGATGTAACTGGTTCTAAACAATATAAGAGTAAGAAAGAAAAGAGGTTGAAAGCAAGAAGAAAGGTTGATATTTAATGGGTAAAAAAATAGCTAAACAGTTAGGCTTACTGATTGGAAGTCTTTTACCTATTCTTCTGGTGGTTATCTTAGTGATTGCGAGTATTATTGGGATTGTTTCTGCTGGTGGTTCATCAGATAGTACGACTGGAAAGAGAACAAGACTGACAGCGCAAGAAGTGGCTCAAAAAGCCAATATATCTGTCGAACGTGCAGAAGATGTGATTAAGATTCTAAACTGGCAACTATCAAGAGAAAAGTTTACTTTGGAAGGTGCTAGTGGTTCTCTTGCCAATGCAGAAAGAGAAAGTGATTTTGATCCAAAACTAACGAATCCGTCAGGTGGAGTAGCTGGATATTTTCAATGGTCAGGCTGGGACGGAAACACTATCAATGGTGATAGATGGGCGAATGCAAGTTCACGTACTTTAGATAGTACGGTGGAATTAGAATTAATGTCCTATGAATTGAATCATGGCTATAAGAAAGTCAAGGACTATATGCAAAAGGCGACTGATCCTTTTGAAAGTGCTAAGTATTGGTCTGAACATTATGAGGGTGTATTGCTTTCAGACGGTCAGACTAAGCTAGAAAAACTGGAAAAGGACAGTAAGAAATGGTATGAAGTCTTTAAGGGTACGATTGAATCTGATGGATCAAGTGGAAATGCAATAGCTGGTAGTTTGGATATTCCTGCTGGTCAAGTAGCTATGGAGATACCTAGTGGCTATTCGATTGACAAGGAGATTACCAAAGATGGCTATATCACTCAATCTTATCCGTATGGAGAATGTACGTGGTATGTTTTCAATCGTGCTAAAGAATTTGGAATACAGTTTGATCCCTACATGGGAAATGGTCAAGATTGGGCGCATAAGTCAGGTTACGAAGTAACGAATACTCCTACGAAGCATTCAGCAGTTAGTTTCCAAGGAACGCAAGCTGGTGGTCACCGTCTTTATGGTCATGTGGCATTTGTAGAAGATGTGAAAGATGATGGATCAATCTTGATTTCAGAATGTAACTTTGTTCAAAGTGGTCAAGGTACTGGAATCACAAATTATCGTGTATTTGGTGCTGATGAAGCAAGAAATTTTTATTATGTTATTGGAAAATAAAGAAAAAAGAGGAAAAGAAATGAATAAGAAATTTGTAACATTGTTGTCTGTGGCTGTATTGAGTACAGTTACTAGCGGAGTATACGCTGATGAAGTTAGTTTGGGTGGAAATGCTCCAACTTCATCAGATAATACAGGGTTAGTGGTTGCTGAAAAACCAATAGAATCACCTGTTGAGAAACCAGCGCCAAAAGTAACAGAAAATTTGGATTTAGGTGGAAGTTCTGATAAAGTACAAGATAAAGATAATACAGGAGTTGTTGTAGAGCCTACAACTCCGTCAGAAAAACCTAAGGAAAAAAAACCAAAAGAAGATAAGCCTTCTGAAAATCTTGGAAAAGATTCTGAGAAAGAGCAGGAAAAGGATAATACAGGAGTTGTTGTAGAGCCTACAACTCCATCAGAAAAACCTAAGGAAGAAAAATCGAAAGAAGAAACACCAAAAGAGGATAAGCCTTCTGTAGAAGATACTCCTGAAATCAAGGAACAGAAACAAAAGGCAGAAGAAAATGTGGGTGTGAAAGAAACTGATGATCCTAAGCCATTGAATGTAACGAAGGAAGAAATTCAGGAACAGCCGATTGAAACCAATACAGGTCATACAGTTGTATCTACGAATCAAGGGAAAGTAGTAGTAGAAACAGAAGAAGGTGATTATCAAGAAAAAGAACCTTATGAAATTGGGGCTGTGAAACAAAAAGACGGTACAATCGCTTTGAAAGATAAAGAAGGACAGTTAAAAGTTCTTCCGAATACTGGAACAGCAAGTACAATCTTTGCGACAATTTGGGGATTGCTTGGACTAGTTGCGACGGTTTATGGACGAATCAAAATTAAGTAGTTTAGTATGATAAGGCAGAGTAAAATCTGCCTTTTTTGTTTTTTTAAGGACTAGAAAATGGATCAAGTAGAATTGTTGAAAATGTATGCTGTAAGATTGGCTCAGAGATTAGGAGATAATCAAAAGTGCTTGGAATTTACAGCTAGTCGTGATACTGGTCATGGTATTGAAACGATGACAGCTGAGGTTAGTGAATATGGGAAAATTGTTAGGGTTATTTATTCTTATGAAGGATGTCACGCCAATCAAAAATTACCAAAAAGAAAATATGCTGGTGTTTCTGTATTGGTTGAGGAATGTTGTTCTTTTGATTTCACTAGAGGAGTAGCTTATACTTATTTTCCTGATATAGAAAAATTGTTAGAACAGTTATAACATAATTGAATAATTAGCATAGAAAGAATGGCAAGTCAGGAATGGCTTGCTGTTTTTTTGTCATTTTATGGATAAAAAATGAACATAAAGAAACCAGGATATGAGCAAAGATTCGGAATTGAGTTCAAAAAGTTCAACCAGGTATCAAGAATTTGTTCGGAAATTATAATTTTAGGAGCTTAAAAGAAATGGAATTACAAAAACAAGTATTTAATATTGAAGTTCCGATCCCATCTGATATGGTGTTGATTAGTCGATCTGAGTATTTAGACTTAATTCAAAAAGAGGAAGTAGGTCAATGGTGGACGATTGACAAAGTAGAGGAATTGTTGTCTATTAGTAAGACTAAATTAGTAAATGATATTTTGTTAAATCCTGCAATTAAAAAAGAGGTGGATATTGAACAGAATGAAGAAGGATTTGTTTTATATCCTAAAAGTAAAGGTTCACCGTATAGGTTTTTAGCTAGAAAGACAAGAGAATATTTTGATAAAAATTATCAAAAAATATCATTGATGTTATAATAGAGTGGTGATGATTGCCATTCAGAAAGGAGTTATAGTGGCAAGTTACAGACAGCGTGGAAAAAGTAAACTTTGGGATTATCGAATTTTCGATAAAAAAGGAAAAGTTGTTGCGACAGATTCAGGCTTTAAAACGAAGCGTGAAGCTATGATTGAAGCTCAGGAGAAAGAGAAGAAACTATTTCAGTCAAACTATACAGCACGATTTGACAGTAAGGCAACTTTATATGAGTTGTGGCAGGATTGGTATAACTTAGTGATTCTTCCGTCAGAAAAAGCGAAGGCGACAAAGGAAGGTTATTATGCAAGGGGGCAATCTTTAGAGAAAATATTTTCTGATATACCAGCAATGAGCCTTAATCATCAGGAATATCAGTCGAGATTGAATGAGTTTGGAGAAAAGGTAACGAAGGATCATTTGCGTAGAATCAATGCAGATATAAGGTCGGCTATAAAATTTAGTCAACGAAGTGGATTGCAGATAACAGATATTACAGAAGATGTTAAAATATTTGGTTTGGAAGCTGGGAATGTAGAAGATAAGTATATTCATAGTATTTCAGAATACAAAGATTTATTATCTCACTTACAAGGGAAGTTTAATTATAGGGAATCTGTGATTCCATATTTACTATATTTCTTATTTAAGACTGGGTTTAGGGTTGGTGAAGCTATGGCAGTGTGTTGGTCTGATATTGATTTTGATAATAAAACAATTAAAACATATAGACGATTTGTAGGAGATCGGCAAGAGTTTGTACCTCCTAAAACAAAGACTTCTATAAGAGAGATTCCGATTGATGATGATTTGATGGCTGTTTTGAAAGCATTACAGGTTGAGCAAGATAAAATTTTGTTTGATCGTGAAGAATTGAAGAAACACGATTTAGTATTCTATGATAGAAGGTATAAAATACCGACTAACTCAGGCTTGAATAAGAGTTTAAGAGTATGTTTATCAGAACTTGGAATTGGGAATCAGGAAATGACAGCGACAGCAGGAAGGCATACATACGGTTCATATCTTTTAGCTAAAGGGATTGATATTTGGGTTGTTGCTAGATTGCTGGGGCATAAAGATATACAGCAGATTATTAAAACTTATGGTCACGTATTGCAAGAGGTAATCGATAAGGAGTATGAATTGATTAGACAATTTATGCTTGATAAAGAATAAAAAAAGAAAACAAAAACTTTGACCAAAAATTGACCTATAACATACAAATATGTTGATTTAATAGGCTTTTAGAGGTGGGATTTAGTTCCTGCAGGGGGCAATAATTAGACATCAAAGAAGTTTGTCAAAAAGTCTTTGGAATGAAAAGAACGCATAATATAGGGGATTTGTCTCCATAATATTATGCGTTTTATTATTGAAAAATTTGGTCAATCTTCTGATAAAATTGAGACTATATCGAGTATATAAATATTTGTATAATCAATCTATTCAAAATCGTCAAGTTCTAAATTATTTAAAGGACTATAACATTCATATTTCTTTAAGTAATTATTTATTTCTTCAGCAGTGGAACAAGGTAAATTAAATCTTAAATAGTCAATATCTTCCTTAGATAAAAAATGAATCGCATTTAAAATTGAGAAGCGAAATAATGCCTCGTCAAAAGCAAAATCATAATCGTCATCAGATAATGATTCTATTAATGTTTGAATATGTTTTAGTGAGTAGTCAGATATCGAATCGGGATAATATACTGGATAATCCATGGCTGAAAAATTGTTTTCTAGTCCTGAAACTTTAATTATCAAAGATTCTATGTAATATATTAAAGAATGTTTAATATTACCTTCTTGTTCCAAATGTCTTCCCTGGGCATTTCGTGTGTTAGATAAGCATCCAAAATCTCCTGATATAGTATTCCTATGAGCTTGTTTATTTAAGAGACTCCATTTTACATCACCAAAAGTTGCTTTAAAAGAGATATTGTTTTTTTCTTTACAATAATCTTCCATAGTTATGTCTTTATCATAGTATGCTTTGATATAGTCATTATATTCGATAATAAGATTTTGTGCTTCTTTTGTTAGTTTAAATTCGAACGGAACATCTAATTTATCAATGTTAACATTATTAATTATTCTTGTGATTAATTCTGCTTTTTTTCCAGAAGTAGGCAAGTTGTGCTTAGATAATATAGTTTTTAATTCTACTACTTTAAGATATGATAAAGTCTTATTTTTAGTGAAGTATCCTAATTTGTATAATTGATTGTGTGTAGATTCAGGGTCAATTTGAAGAGAGTATTTAAAATATTTTGGAAAATTATAATTTCTCCCTGTTTTTTGAGTCCAATCTATGAGTATAAGTTGCCCAGGAATAAGACCGCAGTCTAATTTGTTTAGGTAAAAATTGTTACAATCAGAATTTGTATCCCTAGTATGATTATTTTGTTTTAAATTAAATAGTTTGCTAAAAAAATTCATTTGATTTTATTGCTAGTTAATTTTTATTGAAAAATAATAGTTTTACAATACCCAGGTACGGATAGCATGGGCTACGCCAGATTCGTCATTTGTTTTGGTGATGTATTTGGCGATTTTTTTGAGTTTTGGATTTCCATTTTCCATAACAACGGGATTTCCAACGACTTCCAGCATGGCACGGTCATTCTCTTCGTCCCCGATCGCCATGGTTTCATCTTTGGTTAATCCTAGTTTTTCAGCTAGATGGGTAATAGCTGAACCCTTGTCTACATTCTTTTTAAGGAGTTCGAGGTAGAAAGGAGCAGATTTGTTGATAGAGTAGCGTTCGTAAAATTCTGCTGGGATTTTTTCAATCGCAGCATCGAGAATTTCTGGTTCATCGATAAACATACATTTAACGATTTCTTTGTCAGCCATTTCTTCTGGAGTGCGGTAGAAAATAGGCATGCTGACGAGGGTTGATTCGTGCACCGTGTATTTTCCGATATTGCGATTGGCAGTATAGATACCGTCCTTGGTAATAGCGTGCATGTGGACACCGAGCTTACGACTGAGAAATTCCATATCCAGATAATCCTCATAGGCTAAAGATTCGCTGATAATCTCATGTCCAGTAGCAGTTTCTTGGACAAGGGCACCGTTGAAGGTCACGACATAGTCACCTTGGTCTCTTAATTGCAAGTCGTCTAGAAGTTTGGCAACACCTGCGATAGGACGACCCGTTGCAATCACGACTTTAACACCAGCTTGTTTGGCATCTTGGATGGCAGAAAAGACTTCCGGAGTGATTTCCTTCTTACTGTTGACTAGGGTACCATCGATATCGACGGCGATTAGTTTAATACTCATAAATTTCCTCTATTCGTTCTTATTTGGGGTAAAATGATCGTTCTCAATCAAGTGTAAAAATTGCTGGGTGATACTTGCGAAGATGCTATTTTGGTCCAACATTTCTTTCGGGAAATAGAAACGATTGTCTCCATGGCGGCTGCCAGCAAGGGATTGGACGATAGGAGACAGGCTAGAGAGTTCTGCCAGTTCTCCATTTTTTTGTAAAATTTCAATCTGAGTCCGTGGATTTTCAGATTCGGGGCGATAGATATCATAAGGAAGGTCAAAGTTCTTATGAATGGCAGTGTAGTAGTCTGGATCAAAGCCGATGTCCTCAACCAATTTTCTCATGCTAGCGAGTTGGTCTTGGTCTTCTTGTGAAAAAGTAATGGATTTAAAGACCTTGCGGTTGACAAAGCGTTGCGACAGGTCTGCAAGAATCTTATCAGGACTGGTCATCCAGAGCTGGAAGTAGGTATTCATCACACCATCATCCAGAGCCAGATAGTCAGATAGAGTAACTTTCTTTTCAAAAAAAGGTAGCAAATGAGGAGAAGTTCGTGAAAAGAAGTCCTTGTCCTCAGGATAGAGTTCCTTGGCACGTTTGAGGAGATTCTGCAGGAGAACTTCCATGGCGCGTGTTGCTGGGTGGAAATAAACCTGCATATACATCTGGTAGCGACTGAGAACATAGTCTTCGATGGCATGCATGCCATTACGCTGAAAGGCAATCCCATTTTCAACAGGACGAATGACTCGGAGGATCCGTGTCAAGTCGAATTCCCCATAAGATGCTCCTGTAAAATAGGAGTCGCGCAAGAGATAGTCCATGCGGTCTGCATCAATCTGACTGGAAATGAGTTGTACGACCTGCTTGTTAGGATAGGTATGGTCAATGACACTGGCTACCTTTTCCGGAAAGTCAGGTGCCACTTGTAGCAGAACTTGGTGAATCTCTGTCTCAGGACTTTGGATGATTTCCTGGGTAATGGCCTCATGATCTGTATCAAAGAGATGTTCAAAAGTATGAGAGTAGGCACCGTGCCCGAGGTCATGAAGGAGCGCAGCGGTCATGGTCAAGAGAGACTCAGCAGGATCCCATTCTTCAGGATATTTTTCTTCAAAAATCTCTGTGATACGACGAGCAATCTCATAGACCCCCAAACAGTGGGAAAAGCGACTGTGCTCACCACCATGGAAGGTATAGCTGGAAGTCCCTAGCTGTTTGATACGACGCAGACGTTGAAATTCTTTTGTATTGATCAAGTCGTATATGACTTGATTATTGACATGGATATAGTTGTGAACTGGGTCACGGAATACTTTTTCGTTCATATGACCATTATAGCAAAATCCTGCTCTTTTTGGTAAAATAGTAGGGCAAGAGAGAAGAAAGAGGATTTGATGTGAAGATTCGGATGCGAAATAGGATTCAGTTTGATGAACAGTTGGAAGTGATTGACCAGCTCTATGACGTGGAAGTGCGTGAAAAGGGGAATTATAGCTATTTACTTTTCTACAATGAAGAAAAGGAAAAAGTGGTTCTCAAGTTTCATAGTCAAGAACTGGTGATGACCCGTTTCTCGAGTCCCAAGACCATCATGCGTTTTCTAAAGGATAGTGATGGTTTGGCCTATATTCCTACTCCAATGGGGATACAGGAGTTCATCATTCATACAAGTCACTACAAACTGGATGGGCAAAAGATTGAGCTAGCCTATCAACTACAAAATCAAGAGGGACATCCCTTTGCCAGCTATCAATTAGAAATTACTTGGGGATAAGAAAAAGGTTGGCGAATGCCAACCTTATTTGATATAGAGTTCTTGGTTTTTTAGGACAATTTCACGTACACTTGCAAACTTCTTGAGTTTTTTAAGTTCTTCTGGATGGGTTACGAAAGTGATGACGTAGCCCTCTTTGCCCATGCGACCTGTACGACCAGCGCGGTGAGTGTAAGTTTCGATATCTCTAGGAATATCAAAGTTTACGACACATTCTAGGCTATCGATATCAATTCCACGAGCCAGAAGGTCAGTTGCAAGGAGAAGAGTTAGTTGCTTGTTCTTAAACTTTTCCAAGATAACTTTTCTAAACTTGACATTGACATCACTAGCGAGGGAAACAGCCAAGATATCCCGATACTGTAGTTTTTCCTCTGCGTTTCCAAGGTCTGAGAGGCTGTTAAAGAAGACCAGACCACGAAAATCCTCTACATGAGCTAACTTTCGTAGCATATCCACTCGGTGACGTTGGTCTACCTGCATGTAGAAATGTTGAATGTTGTCCAACTTTTGGTCAGAAAGATCGATGGTGCGCGTGTTTGGTGCAATATTTTCTTGGTCAAACTTGGTCGTCGCACTCATGTAGATGAGTTGATGGTCACGAGGTGCGTAGTGAGTGATTTTCTCAACAAAGTGAATCTGAGAATCATCGAGCAACTGGTCAAATTCATCTAGGATGATGGTTTCCACATTCATCATCTTGATTTTTTTCAATTTAATCAACTCAAAGATACGGCCAGGTGTTCCAATCAGAATTTCTGGTCCTTTTTTAAGACGTTCAATCTGGCGTTTTTGACTGGAACCTGATAAGAAGAGCTGAGCAGTCAAGCCGATAGCTTCTGCCCACGTTTTACACACGTCAAAAATCTGTCCAGCCAGTTCGGTATTTGGTGCTAGAATCAAGAGCTGCTGGGATTTTTTCTTTTTCAGTCTGAGTAGACTTGGGAGTAAGTAAGCGAGGGTCTTACCAGTTCCTGTTGGGCTCACTCCTAGGAGATTTTCTCCAGCAAGAATAGGCTCAAATAGTTGAGTTTGAATGGGGGTAAATTCTTGGAAACCGAGTTGGTCACTTAGTTCTTGCCATTCAGTAGGTAGTTTGGTTTTCATTTTTCTGCCTCAAATCTAATGCCAGCAGACTGGCGCATGGTATATAATAGGTCATGAACAGAACCTGCATCATCCAGCCAGTTCTGGTAAAGTGTCTGGTCTGGTTGCTGGATCATCTGTGCAAATGCTGCGACTTCCTCAGCCATCGTATGAGGAGCCTGTTGGATAGGGAGTTGAACTTGATTTCCTTGGTGGTCGGTAAAAATAGCTGAGTGGACATGCTCAATCGTGTTAAGGATCAAGGTTCCATCTGCTGTATAAATCTCGCAAGGAAGATTGGAAGTGATGTTTTTCCCAGCCTTGATATGAACTTGAAAGTCAGGGTAGAAGAGCATACCGTCTCCATTTAGGTCAATGCTATTGTCAAGCTGTTGAGCCTGGTAGGTCGCGTCTTGAGCCTTTCCAAAGAGACGAATAGCAGCGTAGATAGGATAAATCCCCAAATCCATAAGAGCTCCGCCAGCAAAATGGTCTGAAAAGACATTTGGAGTGTTTCCAGCGAGTAAGTCAGGCATCTTGGAAGAATACTTGGCATAATTGAAATCAGCTCCCAATACTTGCTTGTCTGCTAAAAAGTTTTTGATAGTGGTAAAAGCTTCCTCGTGGTAGTTTCGTGCCGCTTCAAAGATAAAACAGTGATTTTTCTCAGCTGTCTGTCTCAAATCCAGCCATTCATGTGGCTGAGTAACAGCTGGCTTTTCAAGAATGACATGCTTGCCAAAAGACAAGGCAGCCTTGGCTTGAACAAAATGCAAGGAGTTTGGACTAGCGATATAGACTACATCAAAGGAAGACTTAAAGAAGTCATCTAATTGATCAAAGAGCTGGATATCCTGATAGCGGGAAGCAAAGGTTGTGGCAGTTTCTAGTTTTCTAGAGTAGACAGCAACCAGCTGGTATTCTCCGCTAGCATGGGCTGCTTCTACGAAATGATGGCTGATAGCACCTGTTCCGATGACACCTAATTTAAGCATAGATACTCCTTTTCCGACTTCAAATCCTTCCTTCATTATAACACAGAAAAGAAGGACTATCCAACAGATGGTAAAAATTTTCAAATGGACTACGCTTTTCTCAAAGAAAGTGGTACAATATTGAAATGACTAAATGAAACTGAAATGGGAGTGAAAATGAGATTATTACCAATAAGAAAAATATCTCGTCAGTCTAAGAGACTAGCGCTTTTTTTGACCTTTTGTGCAGGATATGTCGATGCCTATACCTTTATCGTGCGAGGGAATACCCTAGTAGCAGGACAAACTGGGAATGTCGTCTTTCTTTCTGTCGGACTCATTCAACAAAATGTCTCGGATGCCAGTGCTAAAGTAATGACCTTACTTTCCTTTATGATGGGGGTATTTTTACTGACCTTGTATAAGGAAAAACTTCGAATTGTTAAAAAGCCGATTTTGTCCTTGATTCCTCTTGCAGTCCTGTCCCTAATTATAGGTTTTGTGCCACAAACGGTTGATAATATCTATCTCGTGCCGCCATTGGCCTTTTGTATGGGACTGGTGACAACTGCCTTTGGAGAAGTGTCAGGGATTGCCTATAATAATGCTTTTATGACAGGGAATATCAAACGTACCATGTTGGCTTTTGGAGATTATTTTCGGACCAAGCATACGCCTTTTCTACGAGAGGGCTTGATTTTTGTTAGCTTGCTTAGCAGTTTTGTCTTCGGAGTTGTTTTTTCAGCTTATTTGACGATTTACTATCAGGAGAAGACAATTCTAGGTGTTCCTTTTATGATGAGTATCTTTTACTTCAGCATGCTTTTTGCTTTTTGGAGGAAAAAAGGGAAAGAAAAAGCTTAATTTTAATTGATTTCACTTGTAAGAAAAAAGAAGATATGCTATACTTGAAGAGTTGACTATGCACAGTCCTGTGCAACCGCACGAACATCGTTTGCTCGTTGTATAACAAATTTAAATTTTGTTATACTTAGAGCTCTTCTTTTAAGTGGTTCGTCCCACGATGCTAGGCGAGTCTTCACAATAATACGGGGAAACCCTAAAAATCATAGGAGGTGCATAATGAGCACATACGCAATTATCAAAACTGGCGGAAAACAAGTTAAAGTTGAAGTTGGTCAAGCAGTTTACGTTGAAAAATTGAACGTTGAAGCTGGTCAAGAAGTTACTTTTAACGAAGTTGTTCTTGTTGGTGGTGAAAACACTGTTGTCGGAACTCCACTTGTTGCTGGAGCTACTGTAGTTGGAACTGTTGAAAAACAAGGAAAACAAAAGAAAGTTGTTACTTACAAGTACAAACCTAAAAAAGGTAGCCACCGTAAACAAGGTCACCGTCAACCATATACAAAAGTTGTCATCAACGCGATCAACGCTTAATTTTAAGGAGAACACATGATACAAGCAGTCTTTGAGAGAGCCGAAGATGGCGAGCTGAGGAGTGCGGAAATTACTGGACACGCCGAAAGTGGCGAATACGGCTTAGATGTCGTGTGTGCATCGGTTTCTACGCTTGCCATTAACTTTGTCAATTCCATTGAGAAATTTGCAGGCTATGAACCAATCTTAGAATTAAACGAAGATGAAGGCGGCTATCTAAAGGTTGAAATACCAGCGGATCTTCCTTCACACCAGAGAGAAATGACCCAGTTATTCTTCGAATCATTTTTCTTAGGTATGGCAAACTTATCGGAGAACTCTTCTGAGTTCGTCCAAACCAGAGTTATCACAGAAAACTAACACGGAGGAAAACATTATGTTAAAAATGACTCTTAACAACTTGCAACTTTTCGCCCACAAAAAAGGTGGAGGTTCTACATCAAACGGACGTGATTCACAAGCGAAACGTCTTGGAGCTAAAGCAGCTGACGGACAAACTGTAACAGGTGGATCAATCCTTTACCGTCAACGTGGTACACACATCTATCCAGGTGTAAACGTTGGACGTGGTGGAGACGATACTTTGTTCGCTAAAGTTGAAGGCGTAGTACGCTTTGAACGTAAAGGTCGCGATAAGAAACAAGTTTCTGTTTACCCAATCGCTAAATAAAAAGGTCCAGTGAACCTTTTTATCCCGAGCCTTGAAATGACAAGGCGAGGAAGCTAGAAGTAGCATTAAATAAGGCTTTCCGAGTTTTCGGAGAGCCTATTTTTTTGTTTTGATACCCATTTTGAATTTAATAGAGAATAGTTAGATTTAAACTTGCGATGGACACTTTTTTCTTTTTTGGAAAAATTCTGAAATATGGTATAATAAACAGATAGAGAAGTTGGGGGTAGAAGATGAATATTCAACAATTACGCTATGTTGTGGCCATTGCCAATAGTGGTACTTTCCGTGAAGCTGCTGAAAAGATGTATGTTAGTCAGCCGAGTCTATCTATTTCTGTGCGCGATTTGGAAAAAGAGTTAGGCTTTAAAATTTTCCGTCGGACAAGTTCGGGGACTTTCTTGACCCGTCGTGGTATGGAATTTTATGAAAAAGCGCAGGAATTGGTCAAAGGATTTGATGTTTTTCAAAATCAGTATGCCAATCCTGAGGAAGAAAAGGATGAATTTTCTATTGCCAGCCAGCACTATGACTTCTTGCCACCAACCATTACGGCCTTTTCGGAACGTTATCCTGACTATAAGAACTTTCGTATTTTTGAGTCTACTACAGTTCAAATATTAGACGAAGTGGCTCAAGGGCATAGTGAGATTGGAATTATCTACCTCAACAATCAAAATAAAAAGGGCATCATGCAACGGGTTGAAAAGCTTGGTTTAGAAGTTATTGAACTAATTCCTTTCCAGACTCACATTTATCTTCGTGAAGGGCATCCTTTAGCACAGAAAGAGGAATTGGTCATGGAGGATTTAGCGGATTTACCAACGGTTCGTTTTACTCAGGAAAAGGATGAGTATCTATACTATTCAGAGAACTTTGTCGACACCAGCGCGAGCTCCCAGATGTTCAATGTGACGGACCGTGCTACTTTGAATGGTATTTTGGAGCGGACGGATGCTTATGCGACTGGATCTGGATTTTTAGATAGTGACAGTGTTAATGGGATTACAGTCATTCGTCTCAAGGATAATCTAGATAACCGCATGGTCTACGTCAAACGTGAGGAAGTGGAGCTTAGCCAAGCTGGGACTCTTTTCGTTGAGGTTATGCAAGAATATTTTGATCAGAAGAGGAAATCATGAAAAAAAGAGGAATAGTGGCAGTCATTGTACTGCTTTTGATTGGGCTGGATCAGTGGGTTAAAGCCTATGTTCTCCAGCAGATTCCACTGGGTGAAGTGCGTTCGTGGATCCCCAATCTCGTTAGCTTGACCTATCTACAAAATAGAGGAGCAGCCTTCTCTATGTTACAAGACCAGCAGTGGTTTTTTGCTATCATTACCTTGGTTGTCATGGCAGGTGCCATATGGTATCTACATAAGCACATGGAGGACTCTCTCTGGCTGGTTTTTGGACTGACTTTGATCATCGCGGGAGGCCTGGGTAACTTTATTGACAGAATGAGTCAAGGTTTTGTGGTGGATATGTTTCACCTAGACTTTATCAACTTTGCGATTTTCAATGTTGCTGACAGCTATTTGACAGTTGGTGTCATTGTTTTATTGATTGCAATGCTTAAAGAGGAAGTAAATGGAAATAAAAATTGAAACTGGTGGGCAACGTTTAGACAAGGCCTTGTCAGAACTGACAGAATTGTCACGCAGTCTCGCTAATGAACAAATTAAGGCTGGACAAGTCTTGGTGAATGGGCAAGCCAAGAAAGCCAAATACACTGTCCAAGAGGGGGATATCGTCACCTACCATGTGCCAGAACCAGAGGTTTTAGAGTATGTGGCTGAGGATATTCCGCTCGAAATTATCTACCAAGATGAGGATGTGGCCGTTGTTAACAAACCTCAGGGGATGGTGGTTCATCCGAGCGCCGGTCATACAAGTGGAACCTTGGTCAATGCCCTCATGTATCATATAAAAGACTTGTCAGGTATCAATGGTGTTCTCCGACCGGGTATCGTTCACCGTATTGATAAGGACACGTCGGGTCTCCTCATGATTGCGAAGAATGATGAGGCCCACTTAGCACTTGCCCAAGAACTCAAGGATAAGAAGTCTCTCCGCAAATACTGGGCGATTGTTCATGGCAATCTTCCCAATGATCGTGGTGTGATTGAAGCTCCGATTGGTCGTAGTGAAAAAGATCGTAAGAAACAGGCAGTGACTGCTAAAGGGAAGCCAGCAGTGACTCGTTTTCAAGTCTTGGAACGCTTTGGAGATTATAGTTTGCTAGAGTTGCAACTGGAAACAGGGCGTACTCACCAAATCCGTGTTCATATGGCTTATATTGGCCATCCAGTCGCTGGTGATGAAGTCTATGGTCCTCGTAAGACACTGAAGGGACATGGGCAATTTCTCCATGCTAAGACTCTAGGCTTTACTCATCCGAGAACAGGTGAAACCTTGGAGTTCACAGCAGATATTCCAGAGATTTTTAAAGAAACGCTGGAAAGATTGCGTAAAACTGAGAATAGATAAAAGAGTTGAGATGCCTTGTCTCAACCTTTTTCATTTCAAGTCTTTTCCATTTTAAAGTATTCATGTTATAATGGATAAATATGAAGAATCGGAGTGAGAATATGAAGTACAAACGAATCGTCTTTAAGGTAGGGACTTCCTCCTTGACAAATGAAGACGGGAGTTTATCAAGGAGTAAAGTAAAGGCAATTACCCAGCAATTGGCTATGCTACATGAAGCTGGACATGAGTTGATTTTAGTGTCATCTGGGGCAGTTGCCGCTGGATTTGGAGCTTTGGGTTTTAAAAAACGTCCGACCAAGATTGCAGATAAACAAGCTTCGGCTGCAGTTGGTCAGGGACTTTTGTTGGAGGAATACACAACCAACCTCCTCATGCGCCAGATTGTTTCTGCACAAATTTTGTTGACACAAGATGATTTTGTAGATAAACGCCGCTATAAGAATGCCCATCAGGCCTTGTCTGTATTGCTTCATCGTGGTGCAATCCCCATCATCAATGAAAATGACAGTGTCGTCATTGACGAACTCAAGGTGGGTGATAATGACACTCTGAGTGCCCAGGTAGCGGCGATGGTTCAGGCGGATCTCTTGGTTCTCTTGACAGACGTGGATGGTCTCTATACTGGCAATCCCAACTCAGATCCAAGAGCTAAACGTCTTGAGAAAATCGAGACTATCAATCGTGAGATTATTGATATGGCTGGTGGAGCAGGTTCTTCAAACGGAACTGGGGGCATGCTAACAAAAATCAAGGCTGCAACTATTGCGACGGAGTCAGGGGTGCCAGTCTATATCTGCTCGTCCTTGAAATCAGATGCCCTGATTGAGGCAGCTGAGGAGACCAAGGATGGTTCCTTCTTTGTTGCGCAAGGGAAGGGACTTCGTACCCAGAAACAATGGCTGGCCTTCTATGCTCAAAGTCAGGGAACGATTTGGGTAGATGGTGGAGCTGCAGAAGCACTTTCAAAAAACGGAAAAAGTCTCCTTTTATCAGGTGTGGTAGAAGTGGAAGGAAACTTCTCTTACCATGATATTGTCACAGTAGCAGATAAAGAAACAGGTCAATCTCTTGGAAAGGGACGTGTCCAATTTGGCGTCTCAGCCCTAGAAGATATGCTCCGTTCTCAAAAAGCTAAGGGAGTCTTGATTCACCGTGATGACTGGATTTCCATCACTCCTGAAATCCAGCTGCTCTTTACAGAATTTTAGAGGTGCAAAGATGGTAAGGACACAAGAACAATTCGAACAGGTACAGGCTGTTAAAAAATCAATCAATACTGCCAGTGAAGCAGTGAAAAACCAAGCCTTGCTAGCCATGGCTGATCACTTATTGGTAGCTACTGAGGAGATTCTAGAAGC
This sequence comes from Streptococcus oralis SK610, assembly GCF_000257455.1. Taxonomy (GTDB): domain Bacteria; phylum Bacillota; class Bacilli; order Lactobacillales; family Streptococcaceae; genus Streptococcus; species Streptococcus oralis_CB. Next base: position 4,877 of record NZ_AJKQ01000026.1, on the reverse strand, counting down.
CAATGCCCTTGATATGACAACTGTCAAGGGGAAAATTTCAGATGTTATGCTAGACCGTCTTTATTTGGATGCGGGTCGAATCCAAGCGATGGCAAGAGGGATTCGTGAAGTGGTTACTTTACCAGATCCCATTGGTGAAGTCCTAGAGACAACTCAGCTTGAAAATGGCTTGGTTATTACTAAGAAGCGTGTGGCCATGGGGGTTATTGGTATTATCTATGAAAGCCGTCCAAATGTGACGTCTGACGCGGCTGCTTTGGCTCTTAAAAGTGGAAATGCGGTCGTTCTTCGTAGTGGTAAGGACGCCTACCAAACTGCTCATGCTATTGTCACAGCCTTGAAGAAGGGCTTGGAGACGACTACCATTCATCCAGATGTGATTCAACTAGTAGAAGATACCCGTCGAGAAAGTAGCTATGCCATGATGAAGGCCAAGGGCTATCTAGACCTTCTCATTCCTCGTGGAGGGGCTGGTTTGATCAATGCCGTGGTTGAAAATGCTATCGTACCTGTTATCGAGACAGGAACTGGTATTGTCCATGTTTATGTGGATAAGGATGCCGATGAAAACAAGGCTTTATCTATCATCAACAATGCTAAAACCAGTCGTCCTTCTGTCTGCAATGCTATGGAAGTTTTGCTGGTTCATGAAGACAAGGCAGCAAGCTTCCTTCCTCGCTTGGAACAAGTTCTGGTTGCAGATCGAAAAGAAGATGGGCTGGAACCGATTCAATTCCGCTTGGATGAGAAAGCAAGTCAGTTTCTTTCAGGTCGAGCAGCTGAGGACCAAGACTTTGACACTGAGTTTTTAGACTATATCTTAGCGGTCAAGGTCGTGAGCAGTTTAGAAGAAGCGGTTGAGCATATTGAAGCCCATAGTACCCATCATTCGGACGCCATTGTGACAGAAAATGCTGAAGCTGCGGCTTACTTTACAAATCAAGTTGACTCTGCAGCGGTTTATGTTAATGCTTCAACGCGTTTCACTGATGGAGGTCAATTTGGTCTTGGATGTGAAATGGGGATTTCTACTCAGAAATTGCACGCGCGTGGTCCAATGGGCTTGAAAGAGTTGACCAGCTACAAGTATGTGGTTACTGGTGACGGACAGATAAGGGAGTAAGAGATGAGGATTGGATTTATCGGTTTGGGGAATATGGGTTCTAGCTTGGCGAAAGCTGTCTTGCAGGCCAAAACGGGTGCTCAGATTCTCCTTGCCAATCGTAGTCAAGCGAAAGTAGATGCTTTCATTGCCAACTTTGGTGGTCAGGCTTCCAGCAATGAAGAAATCTTCGCAGAAGCAGATGCGATTTTTCTAGGAGTAAAGCCTGCGCAGTTTTCTGAACTGCTTGCTCAATATCAGACCATTCTTGAAAAAAGAGAGAGTCTTCTTTTGATTTCCATGGCGGCTGGATTGACCCTGGAAAAACTAGCCAGACTTCTGCCGATTCACCACCGGATCATTCGCATCATGCCCAATACTCCAGTGGCTATCGGCCAAGGAGTGATTAGTTATGCCATGTCAGCAAATTGTCGTGCTGAGGACAGGGAACTCTTTTGTCAGCTTTTAGCCAAGGCTGGCCTCTTGGTTGAACTTGGGGATGACTTAATCGATGCTGCGACAGGTCTTGCAGGCTGTGGACCAGCCTTTGTCTATCTCTTTATCGAAGCCTTGTCAGATGCAGGTGTTCAGACAGGATTGCCCCGAGAAATGGCTTTGAAAATGGCAGCCCAAACAGTAGTTGGCGCTGGACAAATGGTTCTTGAAAGCCAGCAACATCCTGGAGTTTTGAAAGACCAAGTTTGCAGCCCAGGTGGTTCGACTATCGCTGGTGTAGCATGTCTGGAAGAACATGCCTTTAGAGGCACCGTCATGGACGCAGTTCAGCAAGCCTACAAACGAACACAAGAACTAGGTAAATAAGAGGTTGGATGACTCCCAGCCTCTTTTATGGTCGATTGAATGGAGAAGGCACAAAAAGATTGTCACAAAAATCTATTTTTTTGATAGAATAGAAGGTAGAAAAAAAGAAATGAGTTAGACATGTCAAAAGGATTTTTAGTCTCTCTTGAGGGACCGGAGGGAGCAGGAAAGACCAGCGTTTTAGAGGCTCTACTCCCAATTTTAGAGGAAAAAGGAGTAGAGGTGTTGACGACCCGTGAGCCAGGTGGAGTCTTGATTGGAGAGAAGATTCGGGAAGTGATTTTGGATCCAAGTCATACTCAGATGGATCCTAAAACAGAGCTTCTTCTCTATATCGCCAGTCGCAGACAGCACTTGGTCGAAAAAGTTCTGCCTGCTCTTGAAGCTGGTAAGTTGGTCATTATGGACCGCTTCATCGATAGTTCTGTTGCTTATCAGGGATTTGGCCGTGGCTTGGATATTGATGCCATTGATTGGCTCAATCACTTTGCAACAGATGGTCTCAAACCCGACTTGACACTCTATTTTGACATCGAAGTGGAAGAAGGACTGGCTCGTATTGCTGCTAATAGTGACCGCGAGGTCAATCGTTTGGACCTAGAAGGCTTAGACCTACACAAGAAAGTCCGTCAAGGCTATCTTTCTCTTCTGGACAAAGAAGGAAATCGCATTGTCAAGATTGATGCCAGTCTTCCTTTGGAGCAAGTTGTGGAAACAACCAAGGCTGTCTTGTTTGACAGAATGGGCTTGGCTAAATGAAACAAGATCAACTAAAGGCTTGGCAACCAGACCAGTTTGACCGCTTTGTCCGTATCCTAGAACAAGACCAGCTCAATCACGCCTATCTCTTTTCAGGTTTCTTTGGAAGTTTGGAAATGGCGCAGTTTTTGGCTAAGAGCCTCTTTTGTACGGATAAAGTAGGCGTTCTACCATGCGAGAAATGCCGAAACTGCAAGCTGATTGAGCAGGAAGAATTTCCCGATGTTACCTTGATTAAGCCAGTCAATCAGGTCATCAAGACAGAACGCATTCGGGAATTGGTGGCTCAGTTTTCCCAAGCAGGGATTGAAAGCCAGCAACAGGTCTTTATTATCGAACATGCGGAGAAAATGCACCCCAACGCGGCTAATTCTCTGCTCAAGGTCATCGAAGAACCCCAGAGTGAAGTTTACATTTTCTTCTTGACCAGCGATGAGGAAAAAATCTTGCCAACAATCCGTAGTCGGACCCAGATTTTCCATTTTAAAAAGCAAGAAGAAAAGCTCATCCATCAATTAGAACAAGCAGGTCTAGTTAAGAAAAAAGCGACTCATTTAGCCCAGTTTAGTCAATCGCGTGCTGAAGCAGAAAAACTGGCAAACCAGGCAAGTTTTTGGACCTTGGTGGATGAAAGTGAGCGCCTGCTGACCTGGTTATTAGCCAAGAAAAAAGAAAGTTATCTCCAAGTTGCTAAATTAGCTAGCTTGGCAGATGACAAGGAAAAACAAGATCAGGTCTTGCGTATTCTCGAAGTTCTTTGTGGGCAGGATCTCTTGCAAGCAAGAGTAAGAGTGATTCTACAAGATTTGCTAGAAGCTAGAAAAATGTGGCAGGCTAATGTCAGCTTTCAAAATGCTATGGAATATCTGGTCTTAAAAGAAATATAAACTCAATGAAGGATAAAGAAAGGAAAGGGCTGGTTTATGGATAAGAAAGAATTATTTGATGCGCTGGACGATTTTTCCCAACAGCTACTAGTGACCTTGGCCGATGTGGAAGCCATTAAGAAAAATCTCAAGAGCTTGGTAGAGGAAAATACAGCTCTTCGCTTGGAAAATTCTAAGTTGCGCGAACGCTTGGGTGAGGTAGAAGCAGATGCTCCCGTCAAGGCCAAGCATGTTCGTGAAAGCGTCCGTCGAATCTATAAAGATGGTTTTCACGTATGTAATGATTTTTATGGACAACGCCGCGAGCAGGATGAGGAATGTATGTTCTGTGACGAGTTGTTGTATAGGGAGTAGGCATGCAGATTCAAAAAAGTTTTAAGGGGCAATCTCCCTATGGCAAGCTTTACTTAGTAGCAACGCCGATTGGCAATCTAGATGACATGACCTTTCGTGCCATCCAGACTTTGAAAGAGGTGGACTGGATTGCAGCTGAGGACACGCGCAATACAGGGCTTTTGCTCAAGCATTTTGACATTTCGACCAAGCAGATTAGTTTTCATGAGCACAATGCCAATGAAAAGATTCCTGATTTGATTGAGTTTTTGAAAGCGGGACAAAGTATTGCTCAAGTTTCCGATGCGGGTCTGCCTAGTATCTCAGATCCTGGTCATGATTTAGTTAAGTCAGCCATCGAAGAAGATATTGCAGTTGTCACAGTTCCGGGTGCCTCTGCAGGGATTTCTGCCTTAATTGCCAGTGGCCTAGCACCACAACCACATATCTTTTACGGTTTCTTACCGAGAAAATCAGGCCAGCAAAAGCAATTTTTCGACTTGAAAAAAGATTATCCAGAAACTCAGATTTTCTATGAATCGCCCCACCGTGTAGCAGATACGCTGGAAAATATGCTAGAAATCTATGGTGACCGCTCGGTAGTCTTGGTCAGAGAATTGACCAAAATCTATGAAGAATACCAACGAGGCACCATTTCTGAGTTATTAGAAAGCATAGCTGAAACGCCGCTCAAGGGCGAGTGCCTTCTTATCGTTGAAGGTGCCAGTCAGGATGTGGAGGAGAAGGACGAGGAGGACTTGTTTTCAGAAATCCAAGCGCGAATCCAGCATGGCATGAAGAAAAATCAAGCCATTAAGGAAGTTGCGAAACTCTACCAGTGGAATAAAAGCCAGCTCTACGCTGACTACCACGATTGGGAAGAGAAACAATCCAACGAATAAACAGGGAAGTTTGCCTTCTTCCCTTTTTTTGTTATACTAGTAGAAGAAAAATTAGAAAGATTTGTGGGAGTG